>CAZGMH010000059.1:5658-10996 GCA_964526765.1 uncultured Eubacterium sp. | reverse complement strand
TCTACAGGAAAGCTTCCAGCCTGCCCAAAAGCTGTTCCACACATTCCTCCAGGGTCCCTTTGCTTGTATCAACTGTGATCTCCGGATTTTCGGGAATCTCATAAGGGCTGTTAATCCCGGTAAAGTTTTCCAGTTCGCCGCTGCGCGCTTTCCTGTAAAGTCCTTTTACATCCCGGCGCTCACATTCCTCCAGCGGCGTACTCACATACACCTCGATAAAACCGTCCCCGATGATCTCACGGGCGCTTCTGCGGTCACGGACAAACGGCGATATAAAGGATGTAAGCACAATCAATCCCGCGTCGTTCATCAGCTTTGACACTTCCGCGATCCTGCGGATATTTTCAATTCTGTCGTTTTCCCGGAAACCGAGGTTCTTATTTAATCCCATGCGGATATTATCGCCATCCAGCAGCATCGTATGTTTTCCCATTGCTGCCAGGCGTTTTTCCAGTTCATTTGCCAGCGAGGACTTGCCTGCGCCGGATAAACCGGTAAACCAGATTGTCCGGGCATGCTGATCTAATTGCTTCTCACGGAACTCCCTCGTGATATCCATGTTATGCCAGGTCAGATTATCCCCGCGGTTCAGGGAATGTTCCACCACGCCGCAGGCGGAAGTCATATGGGATACACGGTCGATCAAAATCAGGGAACCAAGCGCGTTATTTTTCTCGAATTTATCAAAAACAATCTTGGACGCAGCAGAAATATCGCATCTCGCAATTTCATTTTTATAAATTGCATCTGCGTATACTTCATCGCCGCTGTTTACATCAATTTTATACTTGATATTCATAACGGTCGCAGGCACGCTCTGCGTACCGACCTTCAGAAGATAATTCTTCCCTTCCACCAGCTTGTTATCATCCATCCAGAGCAGAGTTGCCGCAAACATGGAATTGACACAAACCTCTGTATCTTTTACAAGAACGCACCCTCTGGAAATATCTATTTCCGTGTCAAGCTGAATCGTAACCGCACGGCCGGCGGAACTTGTATCAACCTGCTTATCTCCCTGATAAATCAGGCGCACCGCAGCCTTTTCCCGGCTGGGCAAAACAGTAAGCATATCTCCCACATGTACTGTTCCGCTTTCAATCTGCCCCTGAAAACCCCGGAATTGATGGTTCGGACGGCACACCCGCTGAACCGGCATCGTAAACCCGGTTTCTGTCGGATTTTCTTTTACATCTATCGTTTCCAGATAGGATAAAAGCGTTTTCCCCTGATACCACGGCATGTTTTCCGACTTTTTCGTAATATTATCTCCCTCGGTAGCCGAAACCGGGATCAACGCCGCCGTACTATATTCAAATTCTGCCAGAAGAACTTTTATGTCCCGTTTTATTTTGTGGAATTTCTGCTGTTCATAGTTAATGAGATCCATCTTATTAATGGCAAATACAAAATGCTTGATTCCCATTAACGAACAGATTCTTGTATGCCGTCTGGTCTGCGTCAGAACGCCCTGGCTTGCGTCCACCAGGATAACTGCCAAATCCGCAAAAGAAGCCCCGACAGCCATATTTCTCGTATATTCTTCATGTCCCGGGGTATCTGCTACGATAAAGGAACGGTTTTCAGTTGTAAAATAGCGATAGGCCACATCAATGGTAATGCCCTGCTCCCGTTCTGCCATCAGCCCGTCCAGCAAAAGGCTGTAATCAATTGCCCCGCCTCTGGAACCCACCCTGGAATCCAGCTCCAGGGCGCGCTCCTGATCTGCAAACAACAGCTTTGCATCATACAGCATATGTCCGATCAATGTCGATTTGCCGTCATCCACACTTCCGCATGTAATAAACTTTAACAGTGCATCCATCAGAAATAGCCCTCCCTCTTTCGTTTCTCCATACTGGCCGCTCCGCCGTCCTTGTCAATTACACGGCTTGTACGTTCAGAAGATACGGCGCTGAGCGTTTCCCGGATGATTTTATCCAGGGTATCCGCATCAGATTCCACGCCGCCTGAGAGGGGATAACAGCCCAATGTCCGAAAGCGGACCTTTTTCATCATTGGCTTCTCTCCCGGAAGCAGCCGCATCCGGTCATCATCCACCATGATGAGATTCCCATCACGTTCCACAACCGGTCTTACGGCTGCGAAATATAAGGGGACAATATCTATATTTTCCCGTTTAATATACTGCCAGATATCCTTTTCTGTCCAATTGGAGATTGGAAATACGCGAATGCTCTCGCCCCTGTTGATCTCGGTATTAAACAATTTCCACATTTCCGGCCGCTGGTTTTTTGGATCCCACGCATGTTCGGCATTGCGGAACGAGAAAATCCGCTCCTTGGCGCGGCTTTTCTCTTCATCCCGGCGTCCTCCTCCGAAAGCCGCTGTGAATCCATATTTATTTAACGCCTGCTTTAAAGCCTGCGTTTTCATAATATCCGTATAGGCGGAACCGTGATCAAAAGGATTGATTCCCTGGCGCACTCCTTCTTCATTAATATATTCCAACATTTCAATGCCGTATTTTTCGGCAACCCTGTCACGGAACGCAATCATTTCCCGGAATTTCCATGTAGTGTTCACATGCAAAAAAGGAAACGGCGGTTTTTCCGGGTAAAATGCCTTTAACGCCAGATGCAGCATTACAGAAGAATCTTTTCCGATGGAATAAAGCATCACCGGTTTTTCACACTGCGCAGCCACTTCCCGCATAATATATATCGCTTCTGCTTCCAACTCATCCAAATGATCCATATTTTTGTCCTCTTTTCCTGACTATTCGCCGAGCCCGTCGTTTATAACTGCTATCATAGCCGCGAGAGCTTCTTCCTCATCTTCCCCTTCACAGGTAAACTCCAATTCATAGCCGCATTTTACGCGGGCTCCCAATATACTCAAAAGGCTCTTGGCGTTTGTTATCGTATTCTCACGCTGAAAATAAATTTTCGACTCATATTTGCTTGCTTCATCGCATAGCTTTTCTGCCGGACGCAAATGCAGTCCGGTCAGATTTTTAATGGTAATCTTCTGACGAACCATGTTTATTCCTCCAAAACATTTTCCCTGGTTTGCGGTTTTAATTTCCGCTTTCTTCTCCGTTTTCGTCAGAGCCGGCATTATTGCCTTCTGACGAAGTTGTACCGGGGTTCCCCGCCGAACCGGCGTCCCCGCCGCTCCCTCTTTCTTTTACAGTGACAGCCGCGTGCACGACATCTGCAGCCGTATAGTCCCCCTGGATCTGTACAACGGCAGAATAATTTCCCGCGCTGAAAGCTGATGCATCCAGCGTCCCCATCAGTCCGGATGCGTCGATTTCCTCCAATTGCTCAGGGAATCCCATTAATTTTACCGTAACTGTATCAGAATCAAAACTCAGCTCCAAATCTTCCGCAAGCCCCTCCACTGTAATATTATCTACGGGAACTTCAAAAACTTCTGTATCCTGACCCTCAATTTGTACTGTAACCTCCGCCTCGCCAGGTTCTCCATCCGCAAGAGACACGCCAACCGGCAGATAGTTCCTGATATTCACCACCGCTTTAAAATCTGCGGCCGCCCCCGCCATATTCAATTGGGACGATTCAATATCCAACGATTCCAGGCTGTCCAGAAGTTCTGTTGGTCCGGTAAGTTTTACTTCCGAAACCGTGCTGCTCACCCCGGCATAGCGATATCCTTCCGCCGGTTCTCCGGTTGTTTCAAACTGGATCGGAACAGACTTCTCCATCATAATAACAATGTCTACCGCCGCCACGGTTCTGTTCAGATTCAAACGTTCCTGGGAAACAACCTCTCCCGATGAATCCAGAAGTACAATATCTCCGTTTGTCGCAATATCTTCCTCTGCTTTTTCCACGTTCACCGTAACCTGGGCGGTGGCGATCTGTTCCACAACAGATTGCGGACCTGTCACCGTCACTTTTTCAGGCGTCGCTTTCGTGCGGGATACATAGCAATTTTCTGCCGGAGTTCCCTCTATCACCGTACTGATTTCAATCTGATCCGTGATTAAATTCTCCACACTGATTTTCATAAACGAATCTTTTTTACTGATTTCAATCTGATTGGAATATCTTGAGGCAGTAACCGTCACCGGAACCATGGATAAATCTTCATTGATGTTTTCCATGTTGGCGGTTGCCGTAAAGTCAGATTCCGACAATTCTTCTATAATAGACCGTTTCCCCGTTACCCAGAAAGAAATCTGTCCCGTATTATTCAATATTTCATATGTTTTTCCCATTTCTGTAAGATATTGTACATTCTCGATAGATACCGGAATGGTAAAACCTTTTGTCTTATCAGGGTCTTCCGTATTCATCACGACCAGCCAGAGCACAACGGCAAATACCGCCGCCAGGACTTTGAGACCGAAATTATTTGTAATCAGCTTTGTCAGTCTTCGCAACATTTTTCAGCCTCCTTTTCAATTTTTCCAGATAAGGCTTGCTCTCCTTTGTCAGTCTTGCCGCATATTTTAACTTACTCTTTAAAAAATCAGCGTCAACATTTCGATACAGAGTGCCGTCCATCGCCAGTGAAACACCGCCGGTTTCTTCCGATACCACAATCGTCATGGAATCGCTGACCTCACTGATACCGACGGCCGCGCGATGTCTGGTTCCAAGCTCTTTACTCAATTCCATATTATCTGACAGGGGCAGATAACAGGTTGCCGAGACAATCCTGTCGCCGCGCACAATAATGGCGCCATCATGCAATGGCGTATTATGTTCAAATATATTGATAAGAAGCTGACTGGATATGAGCGAATCCAATGCAATACCGGTTCGGATATATTCATTGAGCATCATATCCCGCTCAATGACAATCAGGGCCCCGGTTTTTACCTTTCCCATCTCATAGCAGGCTTTTACCATTTCCGTAATAGTCTTTTCGGAAAAGCGCACGGAACTTGCTTTCGGGAAATCAATATTTAAAAAGGAAGTAAAAAAGTTCTTTCTTCCAAGCCGCTCCAGAGCGCTGCGAAGCTCCGGCTGAAAAATGATAACCAGGGCAATCGCGGCAATATTTACGATTTTTCCCGACAGCCACAAAATTGTATTCATCTGGAAAATAGCCGCAATTAACAGAAAGATTAAAATAACGATAAGTCCTTTAAACAGCGCCCATGCTCTCGTATTCTTAATCCACACCATGATGTGATATAACACAAATGCAATAATTATGACTTCAACCACATCCGTAGGATTCGGCGACATTTTTAAATTTGTCCATGATATATATTTGTTCAGAAAAGCAAATAACGCCGCTGTCAGTTCTCTCATCGTCTCACTTCCTTTCCCCTGTTATTCTTAAATGCTTTATGATTTTGGCGCTTTTTATTCCGTAGCGCCCTCAGAAAGCTCCGCTT
>CAZGMH010000059.1:0-5558 GCA_964526765.1 uncultured Eubacterium sp. | reverse complement strand
ATGATTTTGGCGCTACTCATTGTTTTCGTGAAATTCCCGCATTACCTGAGCTTCCAGCGAATCGTCCTTCTGGGCGCTTTCATCTGAAACATGTACGGATTTCACTTTTTTACCTCTGCTTACTTTCCGATTTTTCGGACGCTTTGCGTTAATCTTTTTCACCTGTTTATCTTCTACGGAAACAAAAGCCTTTGGCACAGCCTTTACATAATAGTAATATTCGTCGTCCTCAAATTGTACATGCTCCACCCGGCTGTAGTCCAAACTCAGCGACATGAAATCCACAACCAGCAAAATCAACAGCGATACAATGGAACCGACAATAACCGATACAATTTCCTGACTGTTTCCAAAATAAATCTCGCCGCTGCAAATCAACCCCATCTGAACAACAATCCCCAGAACAATCGCGATGCTTCGGCTGTGATCGACCGGCAGTTTCCGCACACAAAACACCACGATTGCCGCTATCGCAAAGGAGCCAAGATATAAATACATTTCCCTGTCTGTAAATATTTGCGTAACTGCCAGTGTCACAATGCTCCGTGTCGTCACTTCATCAGAAGGCGAAAACAACGCCGCATTATTCTTTACGTTTTTCAAAAGGAAAAACACTACCTCGCCACAGACAACAGAGACAACCGTATACGCCTGGTCGAGAAGCCCGGAAGCAACCGGCATCACATAAGGTATTCCGAACACTCCAAGGACCGGCGTCAGAACTGTATACAGGCCTTTCCGCGTAGAAAAGCGCAGATACAGGCAAAATAAAATGATAAATACCAGCGCAGCTATTCCGCACAATTCCACAGACAATGCATAAAAATGAATCAAAATCAGCGCTGCCCCAAAAAACAGCATCATCCCCGACGGCAAAAAAGAACACAGCAACGCAAAAATCAGCGCAAGCGGGTATTTCTTCAGTTCCTCCATAAATCCAACGTTCGTATTAATCAATGTAAACGCTGTAAAGGCTATTACAAATCTGATCAATGCCACCACATAAATTTCAAAACGCCCGACAAACCGGTATATCTGTTCTTTTATTTTTAATAGTTGAACCATTGTTTCCCTCCAGGCTGCTGCCTATATCCCTTCTGTTTCATCTTCATCCGGATCTGACTGATAGGATCTGCCCAAACGATTGAGATATTTCAGGTATTGCTCTTTGCGTTTTTTGCAGCGCCGGTGTCTGCATACTGCCACGATACCGCAAATCACCAGATATACCGCCATGAAAATCCCGTATCGGATTAATACAATTTCTGCAAACCCTTCAAAATCGGCATCTGCAAAATATTGATTCAAATTATCCCATTTAGAAAAAAACCACAGCAAAAAAAGAGCCGCAAAACAAACTGTTCCTGCAAAAAAGCCTTTTACAATCTGCAATACAACATAATCTATTCTCCGATATACGCTGATTCTCAGCTCTTTTTCTCCTATTCCGGATTCGAGCATCGACATTTTGCTCATTTCCCGGACACGTTCCTGATTTATCATGTGCCCCACCAACTTGTTTCAATTTATGATATATGCCTTTACCACATATCATATAATGCATAATCACACTATATCATGCTAAGTATAGCACAAAAAAGAATACAAGAAAAGTTTTTTATCCGCCAATTGCGGTTGTTATTACATAAATCCGGCATTTTCCCGCCCGTATCAGGCATTCTGCCGCCGCATCTACTGTACTTCCGGTAGTATAAATGTCATCTACAAGAAGAATCCGTTCCCCCGGTCTGACAATTTTACGGGAAACAAACGCATTATCCAAATTTGCTTTCCTTTCGCGCCCTGTCAATGCTTTTTGCGGCGCCGTCCTTTTTACCCGGTATAACAAATGCCCGTCAACCGGAATATTCAGACTCTTTCCGAGGCTTTTTGCCAGCAGCTCCGCCTGATTATATCCCCTTTTTCGTCTTCTGGACGGGTGCAGCGGCACAGGTACAATCTTTGTGATTTTTTTCTGCAAAATCCACTTCCCCAGACATCTGGCCATTTCCTCCCCGTAACACCGGGCATATTCCCGCTTATTGGCATATTTCAGCCGGTACAGGGATTTTCTGATTGCTCCCTGATAGGAGAAAAGAGCCCGCCCCTGTATATAGGCATGACCTCTCCTTTTGCAGTCCATGCAATATTCCTGCCGGCTGTCGTCTAATGGTTTTCCGCATTTCAGGCAGAAATCTTTCTTTATATAAACCAATTTTTCTCTGCATGAACTGCAGATACCGTCCGCACAAATCTGATCGCAGACCGGACATCTCGGCGGATACAGATAATCCAATATTTTTACGAATTTCAATTTATAATTCCTCCAGCCGCTCCCGCAGACCGCTGTAACGCTTCTGTTCATTCACATTTTCTGACATACGGTAAAAAGCCGCTTCATCACCTACAAGAGTTACACACTTGCGCGCTCTTGTCACTGCCGTATATAAAAGATTTCGGTTCATCAGCATCCGCGGTCCGCTAAGAAGCGGAATCACCACGGCAGGATATTCGCTTCCCTGGGATTTGTGAATCGTTATTGCATAAGCCAGCTCCAGTTCGTCCAACTGTTTAAAGGGATATTCCACCATACGGCCTTCCTCATATTCCACTGTCATCGTTTCGGAAAACGCATTAATCTCCCGCACAATTCCCATATCCCCATTAAAAACGCCGAGTCCCTTTTCTATTGGTATTCCATATCTGCTGCGTATTTCCCACTCCGCCTGATAATTATTTTTTATCTGCATGACCTTATCGCCGACACGGAAAACCGTCTGGTCATGTTCCAGTTCCGCCTTATCCTGATCCGGCGGGTTTAAGTATTCCTGCAAAATGCCGTTCAAACGCTCCACCCCAAGGAGACCTTTGCGCATCGGAGTCAGCACCTGGATATCAAAAGGCTTTGCATTTACATATTTCGGCAGTTTCTGCTGAATAAGCTGGATGCAAATACTGATAATCACATTCGCATCATACCGTTTCAGGAAAAAGAAATCCTTGCTTTTGTTATCCAGAATAACCTTTTCCCCACGGTTAATTTTATGCGCATTAACGACAATATCACTCATTGATGCCTGGCGGAAAATCCGGTTCAGGCGAACCACATTACATGCATGGGAATCTATGATATCTTTCAGTACGCATCCCGGTCCCACGCTTGGGAGCTGATTGACATCTCCTACCAAAATCAGCCTTGTGCCCGCAATCACCGCCTTCAATAACGAATGCATCAGTGTGATGTCAACCATAGACATTTCATCTATGATAATTACATCCGTTTCCAACGGATTTTTCTCATTTCTCTCAAATCCGGCGCTTTCTTCCATGCCGCCGGACAGTTCCAGCATCCGGTGAATCGTTTTTGCCTCAAACCCGGTAGTCTCACTCATTCTCTTCGCCGCCCGGCCCGTAGGCGCCGCAAGGCAGATATCCAGACCTTCTGATTCAAAATACCGGATAATCGTGTTAATCGTTGTCGTTTTTCCCGTTCCCGGACCGCCGGTGATAACAAGTAAGCCGCTGCGCACCGCTTCCTTTACGGCTATGCGCTGCATTTCGTCCAGTTCCAGTTCCGACAATTCTTCAATTTTCCGAATGCGGTTTTCAACTTCAATTTCCGGGACATCATACTTTACATTCAATTCCCGAAGCATAACTGCGGTATTTACTTCCATATAATAGAAAGCAGATGCATAAACCTGAAGCTGCTCCTCCGACCGCTTCAACACCAGCCTGCGTTCAATCGCCATATCCATATAATGTTTTTCCACAGCCGCGGCATCTACTCCCAGTAATTCACACGCCCGGTATGTAAGCACATCCTGCGGCAGATAAGTATGTCCCTCGCCGGAAGCCTGAAGCAGCACATATAAAATGCCGCTCCGGATTCGAAAATCCGAATCCATATGGATTCCTGCCCTCCGGGCAATCTCATCTGCAATTTTAAATCCCACGCCATCCACATCATCTGCAAGCTTATAGGGATTTTCCTGGATAATCCGGTACATTTCCATGCCATATGACTGATAAATTTTCACAGCCAACGACAATGATATTCCATAGTTTTGAAGAAAAATCATTGCCTGCCGGAGCTCTTTTTTCTCCTCCATCTGCTGAGAAATCTCCATAGCTTTTCTCTCACTGATTCCCTTAATCTCCGCCAATCTCTCCGGCTCTTCTTCGATAATACGGAAGGTTTCATCCCTGAACCTGCGTACAATCCGGGCTGCCAGCGCCGCTCCAACGCCTTTAATTGCTCCCGAGCCGAGATAGCGTTCGATAGAAACCACATCTTCCGGCGCTTTTATCTGATAATTCTGTATTTTAAACTGCGGACCATAGGATGGATGTATGGTGTATTCTCCTTCCGCCTCAATGCTTTCTCCCTCGCTGATGACGTGAAAAACCCCGACGCAGGTAATCTCATCTTCCTGTGCCGCCAAATTCAATACAGTATAGCCATTGTCCTCATTGCGATATACGATATGTTCCACAAATCCGGTTATTGTCTCCATTCTTCTCCCCCTGACCAGATTGCAAAGCGATTCCCTGTCAACAAAAGTGGGACAGCTTTTATACTGTCCCATTTACTGCTTACTGATCGTCTCTCTTTCCTGCAAGAAATTCCACATATTTTCCTGTTCCGATTGCCACGCAGGTCATTGGGTCTTCCGCAGTCATCGTATTGATTCCTGTATGTGATTCAATCAATTCTTCCAGTCCCCGAAGCAAAGCGCCGCCTCCGGTCAATACAATTCCCCGGTCCGCAACATCGGCAGCCAGCTCCGGCGGCGTCTTTTCCAGTACACTGTGAACCGCATCTACAATCTGCATAGTAGCCTCTTTCAGCGCTTCCTCTGTCTCCTCAGAAGAAACCGTTACGGTCTTTGGAAGTCCTGTCACCAGATTACGCCCTCTCACATCCAGTGTCATCGGTTCGGAAAGCGGATAGCAGGTACCAATCTTTATCTTAATATCCTCTGCGGTACGCTCACCGATCAGAAGATTATGTTTCTTTCTCATATAGCGGACGATCGCCTCATCAAAATCATCCCCGGCAATTTTAATTGATGTGCTGACAACCGTGCCCCCAAGGGAAATTACAGCAATATCCGACGTACCGCCGCCAATATCCACAATCATATTTCCACAAGGCCTGGCAATATCAATCCCGGCTCCGATCGCCGCTGCAATCGGTTCCTCGATAATCTTTACATCGCGCGCCCCCGCCTGGAAAGTAGCATCTTCAACAGCCTTTTTTTCAACTTCCGTAACGCCGCTCGGTACGCAGACACTGATGAGCGGCTTGCGAAAACTCTTTTTTCCCACGGCCTTCTGGATAAAATATTTCATCATTTTTTCTGTTACCGTATAATCGGAAATGACACCCTGACGCAGCGGCCGGACTGCAACAATATTTCCCGGTGTTCTTCCTAACATTAATCTCGCTTCTTCCCCAATTGCCTTTATTTTATTTGTGTCACGGTCAAAAGCTACTACAGACGGCTCTTTTAATACAACGCCTTTTCCTTTGACATACACAAGAATACTTGCTG
>CAZGMH010000058.1:0-11030 GCA_964526765.1 uncultured Eubacterium sp. | reverse complement strand
CAAACAGAACCGTTTTTTCGTCTATTAACAGATAGGAGTTGTAGGATACGCCGTCTGGAACGGAATATACGCCTTCAAACATGGCAAGCCTCCTGTCATCACCGCCTACCCAATATAAGTCACTTGTTACAGATCGTGTACAATACATAGCCTTTCCTCATTTCTTCCTTAATTTTCACACATAATTCTAATACTTTATATAAAAAAAATCTAGCCCTAAAAAACATAAAACTCCGCCCATACACCAAAAGCCGATTCCCAGAAATGTAAAAAAATGGCCGGTTTTAGCCCGGCTCATATAAATTGCTTCCACATCGCTCCTGTCCGTGCCGGATATCAGCCGGATTTCCTGTTTTTTCTTTTCCATATTTTCCTTCCATCCGTCAAAATCTGACCATTTCCCCGGAATCATCTCCTTTAGCCATGACAAATCCCTGTAAAAATCATAGCGCAGAAGCTTTGCCGGGAGTCCGTATTGACTGATAAACTCATTGCCTGCCGTATACTGCTTCGCGCCGTCAGGCACGAACACGCTAATTCGGTCAAAGCACATTCCTCCGCTTAATTCGCCGGTCTCGCAAAGCAGCAGTTTTTCCGGTTCTTCTATTACGCCGCAGACCGTCAGGATTCTGTTGTCATACCATATCTGCTGCCCCTCGACCTGATGACTTCCAAATAATTCCTCCGCCAGTTTTACTCCGATCAGGCATCCATCCTCATCCTCCGGCCACAGATTCTTTCCGTATGGCAGAATACAATGGGTGGGTCCGAACACTTCAATGACATTTACCGTGTCAGCTCTGCCGCTTTCTACCGCAGCAACCTGCTGATTTCTATTTTCCCTCCATGCGGCAAATGTATACTCCAAATCCGGATTTTTCATTATTTCTTTTAACAGGTCTGTGTCAAATCCGCCTTCATCCGCCCGCATAGTGACACTATGGCAAAAATTCTCCGCTTTTTTCCCGATTACAATTCCCGCCGCAAGCGATAAGGCGCCCGCACATATGCACAGCGCCAAAAGCCCCCGATGCACTCTGCCGGATTTTATTCGCCCGCATTCCTTCCGTCTCATATGCCGGCACTCTGTTTTCCGATTTCTTTTCCCGCTCATTCATCCATCAGGCGCACTCTGGCGCCCGCCTCCACATACCGGTCAGTATCAATAATAATCTGGCTGTCAGAGTTCAGTGAACTGCTGTCCACCGCCGCATAACCGGTGTTTTTATCCAGAACATTTACTTCCACTTTTCTTGCCACATACTGCCTGCCAAGAATCGTATCCTCCGTATCCAGCAGCAAAAGAAACATTTTATTGTTCTCCTGCCGCAATGCCGTGGTCGGAATCGTGCATGAATATTCCTGCGACTCCCGGACCGCATTCATGGAAACCCGCTCTCCTATATTAAAAGTGCCTGCCTCAAGAAACGCTGTAACCGTCAGCATTTCCCCGGTCTCGTCTGCCTCCACGGAAATAATCTCACAATCTTCCAGCGTTTTTCCCACACTTTGCAGGGTTACTGTATCTCCCGCCGCTACATACTGCCCGTCTTCTTTTGTGATTTGCGCCACAAACCGCAGCCCTGCATTGGTATCGCTCATCGTCACCGCAGCCGTATCCGTTGTCTTTTGCCCCACGGAAATATCCAGCCTTGTGACAATTCCGCTTTCCGGCGCGCAAATCTGTCCCTCCTGTTTCTCCAAATCCTGCAATTTTTCCAATTTGTCCTTTATATTTTCCATTGTAATATTATTTATCTCCATACTGTTATCCGCTGTCTGAGGCATATCCGCATCCTCCATGACCCGTCTGGCAGCCTTTTCCTCCGCCTGTTGGGTATCAACTGCCGCTGACAGAGCCGCTTCCTTCTCGTTCACCGCACTTTGGCAGTTATCGTAGTCTGTCTGCTTTTGGGCTGCCTTTTCCCGAAGCTCCTGTAAAACATAATTTTCATCTTCCTGCCCGGTTTCCTTCGTTTCATTCTCCGCTGACTGCGGCTCCTGCTCCGCTCCTGTCGGTTCGTCTTTTGCCGACTGCAATTCCTGCTCTGCCCGCAATCCCTGCTCCGCCTGCGCCAGTTCGTCTTTTGCCGACTGCAATTCCTGCTCTGCCCGTGCCAGTTCATCCTTTGCCGCCTGCAGTTCCTGCTGCGCCGCGCTTACGTTAGCCGCATTTTTTTGTACAGTCTCTTCATAATCCTCTTTTGCCCTCTGAATATCAGCGCTCCGCCTGGAAGCTGTCTGTGCCTCGCTGCTTTTCAAAGCCTGATTTTGCAGTTCCAGTACCTTAATTTCATTTTGTACGGACTCCATCTGCTCACAAAGACTGTCCATATCCAACTGCGCCAGAACATCCCCTTTCTGAACCGCCTCTCCCTGATGTACCTCTATACTTCTGACCAGAATATCCGGCAGTGTGATAACCGCAAATTCTCCGTTTTCCTCGATAAGTCCCTCCGCCGAAACCGTATGCTGGATTTTTCGTGCGGAAACATTCATCACGGACACCTTCGCAACGGTAAAAGAATCCGCCGCCCGGGATATGACCGTGAATACAAACATAACAATCAACAGAATCACCAGCCCCTTCATCCAGAATATGCCTCCGAAACGTTTTTTTCTGTTTTCACCTTGTATATCCGACATTTGCCAGCCGCTCCTTTCTTCTTCCCAATCTTCAATCTTCCATTTATTCCTTTGCCGCCGACGAAGCAATTCCCCGTTCCAGATAATCCTGTCCGCTTAAAAACACAAAAATTGCCGGAAGCACTGCCGCGAAAGAGGCGCAAAGGGAAAAGCCCGCATTGTCCGCGCTAATCCGGGGCAAAAACATGGACAGCGGCCAGAGGCTTTTCGTTTTAAAAAAGGTCATCGGCTGCTCAATCATGCTCCAGCATTCCAGGAAGGAAAGTACCAGCGCCGACAAAATCCCCGAACTGCCCAAGGGGATTCCTATATGGAAAAAAATCTGCAATTCCCCCGCGCCGTCTATCCGCGCCGCCTCCTCCACTTCTATGGGAATACTGCAAAAAAAGCGGTACATAATAAACACGGAAAAAGTAGAAAATATTCCCGGCAGAATGACCGCCGCTGATGTATCCAGAATCCCCAGCCGGTCCAAAACAAGATATTCCGACAGCATCGTAACCTGGAAAGGCATCATCATCAAAATGATAAAAAGAAGATAAATCATCTTTTTCCCGTAAAAGTTATAGCGTGCCAGCCCCCACGCCGCGGGCATTCCAAACACAAGCTGCCCCGCCAGAATACAGGCAGTAATTTTTATGGAATTCCAAAACATCTGAAAAAATTCGGGAGAATCCAACAAGAGCTGTACTATATTTTTCATAGTCGGATACCGGGGCAGCAAATGCCAGCTTACATAGCCGCCTTCCCCTGTCAAAACCGGCGCTACAGAATCATAAATCTCCCGGTTTCCCATAAAGGTTCCCGCCAGGAGAAAACATACCGGCGCCACAGCCGCTGCCGCAAATATCACCAGTATCACAATCCGAATCACTTTTTTCACCGTACTTCCTCCTCATCCCAGCTTTTCTGCAGCAATATGACAAATACGACGATTACAAAGGACAGAATTACAGAGCCCGCCGACATTTTATCCACAGACAATTCCTGAAACCAGTTATTAAACACATGCTGCAAAAGATAAATGCGTTCCTGCGGGTAACTTCCCGCCACCAGATAGGCTTCCCGGAACACCTTGAAAGAATTGAGAAATGACAATACCACAACCGTAAACGCCACCGGCCGGATATTGGGCAGCGTAATATACCAGAAGCACTTCCAGTTTCCCGCTCCGTCTACCCGCGCCGCCTCGTAAATATTTTCTCCGATTCCCGCAAGCCCGGCCATCCACAAAATGACATCATATCCGAGATTCTTCCATATATAGCTGAATACAAGCACGCCAAATGCTGCATCTGTATTCATCCAGTCTGTTCCGTTCATGTGGAAAACTGCCAGAATACCATTTACTATTCCATGATTATCAAATAAGAGCTGCCAGAGCAAAACCACGCTGGCTGCCGGAATTGCCAGCGGTATCAGATAAGCGCTTTTGAACAAATCCTTTCCCCGTATCTGCCGCTGCAATAAAACAGCCAGCCCCAGAGACAATGCCAGAAGCAATGGCAGGCACACCCCGACGAACCGGAGTGTGTTTCCCGCCGCCAGCAGGAATGCCTGATTATGCAGAATCTGTCTGTAATTGGACAAACCGACGAATCCGCCTCCCGCAGCCCGCAAAAAAGATCTGCGTACCACATCCGCAAAGGGAATCAGGTAAAAAACCAGAACGCCTGCCAACTGCGGGAGTACAAACAATATCCCTGCCTGTTTTTTTCGGTTCTTCATTTGCCGGGCCATCCCGCGAGGCAGCGCTTTACCCGGACCGAACTTTTCATACATATTTATCCCTCATCATTCTGACAGGTACAAATTCACCTTTTTCATAATAGCCGCCACTGCCGCCTCAAGGCTCTGCTCGCCCGTCAGATACTTTTCCCCCTGCTCCAGCACAAGGCTCTGAATGGTCCTGTCCGTAAGCGAGGATGCAGTCAGGCTCTCTATCAGCTCCGTAAAATTCTGCACATCCTCTTCTGTCAGTTCCACATATTCAAACCCGTATACCTCACTTCCGTCACTGGAAGAAAATGCCAGAGACATATTTGAGGAACCTGCCGTATCTGCAATCTGCTGTTCAAATGCCGCCCGGTTAACCGGGATACCGTTCGATGCTTTGCCTGCCTCTTTTCCAAGCAGCGTCTTGACAAACTCTTTCGCCGCCTCCGTATCTCCGTCTGAAGTAACTCCCGCCAGCAGATAAGGGACATAGGATTTTACCGTACTTCCATTATTAATACTGTAAGATGCTCCCGTAACCGCCTGGGCGCTGCGCATAACCTGAAATCCGTCAATATCCGCTAATGTTCCCATGCCGATTTGATATTCCCCTGTAATCAGTCCGGTACTGTCTAACGTTCCCGGCTTATAGCCGCTGCCCATTGTACCGTCCCCCGAATCAGTAGTTTCAGCAGAATCATACCGGTCCACATCATAAATCCGTTTTGCCTGTGTCAGATAATTTGTAATTTTTCCTTCATCCAGAGTTCCGCTGCCGTCCTCCCATGATGCAGAATCCGCATAATATAACTCCCTCAACAGTTTCCGGATATTTTTTTCCTGCATAACATGGCTTGTGGTTCCCTGTGTTTTCAGTTCCTCCGCCCTGTCCGCCAGAGTTTCCAGGCTGGCGCTGGCCGTTATCGTACCCGCGTCCCCATCAACCAGCGGAATCAGAAACCGTGCGGGCATCGCATAAATATGCCCGTCTGTCTCACTCGCCTTTTTAATATTATCAAACAGTCCGTCCTGCTGCTCCACTTCTTCCACCACATCACTGATATCCGCCAGTATGCCCTTTTCTATATAACTGTCTACCGGCATTCCATCCAATATCAGTACATCCGGCCCTTTTCCCGCCATTATATCCGTATTGAGCACAGACAATGCATCCTCCAGCGTAACGCTGTCTTCGCCGGACATTCCAATCTGCAGGTTTACATATATGTCCGGATGTTCGCTCTGAAAAACAGTCACCGCCTGGCGCAGCGTGGCAGATTCATCCAGCGCATAAACGGTAATCTCGCTGCCCGGCACTGCCGCCGCCTCACTGTCATAGGTATACTGCAGCAAATTTGTACTCCGCCCATCATTCGCACATACAAAAATATGTTCCGCATCCATCATACAAACCGCATAAAAAATACCCTCTACACTTCCAATGGACGACAAGCTTCCGTCTAATAGCTGTTCAATAACACTTCCGCCGCCCGTAAAGTGAAAAATTCCTTTATAATTAGCAAAAATGATGCCGCCCTCATCTGTTCCCTCCGAAAACACCATCGGATATCCTGCATCTGTGTTAACGCTGCTTAAGCTCGTATCTCCTTTTATCAGCTCCTCGATTGCCGGTTCGGCATCTTTCTTTTCTCCGGTCACAGTATCAAAAACAAAAATGCCGGTATCATGAACTGCAATACATTTCGTCCCGGCCACGCCAAAATATCGTATCTCTATTCCCTGCGTATCAAAAGCTCCGCCGCAGACGCCTGAAGATATGTCAATTTTATACAGGGAAGAGTTGCTGTCCATGACAATGAGATTGCCTTCGCTGTCATATTCTGCCTGGCGGATATGGTTCTCAGAATCCTGCGCGTCAGATTTCGGCAATTCCACCGTCTGCTCTGCCGTCTCCCCCTGCTCATCCGAGAATTTCAGCAAAGCAGTTCCATTTTGTGTATAAGGTATAAATACCGCAGTGCCATCCGGCGCGATTGCCGTCTGCTGGTAATACGCCCCGTCCAATCCCTGCACTTGCTTTACATCCCAATTTACGCCATAATCTGTACTATTTAAAAGGTAATAAACTGTGCTGTCACCGTCGCTTCTTTTTCCGATTGCCTGCAGGCTTCCATCATTCAGCTTTTTGAATGTGCAAATCTTTTCCAGCCCTTCCGGAAGCGATATTTTACTCTCTACAAAACGCCCGGTTCCGCCGGAAGCGGCATTTTCCTCCATACTGCTTTGCATTCCGTCTCCGCCGCCGCTTTTTGTGCATCCTGACAAAACAACCGCCAGCATCACAAATATCGTCAACAAGCTTATTATTTTTCTTTTCTGCTTCATAATCTTAATTTTCCTTTCTGCCTGTTTTTTATTTTCTACTGTTTTTACTTTCTGTCTGCTTTTTCCTTTCTGCCTGTTTCTACTTTCTGTCTGTTTTTTTCCTTTCTTCTTATTTTTTCCTTTAACGCCATCTTATCAGAGGAATCTTTAAACTTCCTTTAGATTCACCTTTAATTTTTCTATTTTTTTAAAGGATATTTTAAGATTCCTGTGATACACTGAATGCAGACAGGAGGACACTATGCGAATATTATTGATTGAGGACGATATAAATCTCTGTGAAACACTTCGCTTTCAGTTGGAAAAAGAACATCATCAGGTAAATATCTGCCATGATGGGCGGGACGGTCTGGACCTTTTTCTGCAAAATGGATATGAATTAGTTTTACTTGACCGTATGCTTCCCACCATGAATGGATTGCTTATTTTAAAAAAAGCCCGCAATGCCGGAATTTCCACGCCGGTAATTCTCATTACCGCCCTGGGAGAGCTTTATGACCGGATTGAGGGACTGGACAGCGGTGCAGACGATTACATTGTCAAGCCCTTCGCCTTTGAAGAACTGTTGGCCCGCATCCGCTCCCTTGGGAGACGCACCGGAAATTGGGAAGATGACCATCTCATCACGTTTCATGATATCAGTTACGATTGTGATTTGAGGATTTTGAGCGGACCGGATAATTCCATTCAGCTATCCGGGCGGGAAGGACGCCTTTTAGAAGTATTTCTGCGCAGCCCTGAAACGGTGCTCCGACGCATGGTGCTGCTGACAAGGGTCTGGGGAACCGACGCAGAGGTGGAGGAATGCAATCTGGATACCTATATCCACTACCTTCGCAAACGTCTCAGTTATGTAAAAAGCAGCCTCAGTCTGAAAACCATGAGAGGAATCGGATATGCCCTTCAGACTCCCCGTGAATGACAATACATTGTTTCACAAAAAGGGTATCACGCGGAAAGGAATCTGACATTATTTCACGGAAAAGAATCTGACATTGTTTCACGAAAAAGGTGTCACGGCGGAAAGGAATCTGACATTGTTTCACGAAAAAGATATTACAGCAGAAAAGAATCTGACATTGTTTCAAAAATTACATGTGCAATTAACGGTGTTCTGCACAGTGATTACCGGCGGCATTTTTCTTGCCCTGACCGGAATTTGTCTTTTCTTTGCAGAAAAAAATATTAACCAGAACCATTACAATTCTTTTCTGACGGAAATGAGTTCTGCCATTTCTTATCTTCAGGAACAGGACTCCATTTCACATCAATGGCTGAATCAGCTCCATGAAAACGGCCATATCAGGCTCTACCTCTATGACAACCAGACACCGCTTTTTTACCAACAATATCATACCTCCGAAAAGGAGGAGACTTTGAAAGAACAAATCCTTTTCACTGCCCGGGAGACATACGGAATCGATCTGTTTGCCTCTGCCAACAAAAAAATCACAACCCATACGGAATTTGAATACGAAGCCTCCCCGAAGGAGCAATATTATGTATCCGCAGGAACGATCCCGAAATCCAGCGGTCACTTAAACTTCATAATTTTGTATTCTCTGACAGGACAGCAGGAGCAAATCCGTCACCTGCGTATGATTATTTTAAGCGCGGACTTCTTTGCCGTGCTGCTGCTCGCCATTTTTTCCTGGTATTTTACAAAAAAAATGATCATTCCATTATCCGAGGCACAAAAAAAGCAGACACGTTTTATCGCATCCGCCTCCCATGAGCTGCGCTCTCCCCTCGCGGTGCTGCGCTCCGGCCTGGAATCTCTCTCCAAAACCGACAAGCGCTCTGAGCAGGAGCATTTCATTCAGTTGATGTTTTCAGAAACCTCGCGTATGCAAAATCTGATTAACGATATGCTGCTTCTCGCCAGTTCCGATTCAAAGGCGCTGCCCTTGCATATGGCTGATGTACAGCCGGACTTCCTTCTGCTTAATGTATATGAAAAATTTGAACCTCTTGCCATCAAAAAGCAAATACACCTATCCGTCTCTCTTCCGGATGACCTGCTGCCGGACTGCCGCTGCGACGCTAACCGGATAGGACAGGTCTTTTCGATATTGATGGACAATGCCCTCTCCTACACCCCTGCCGGGGGAAGCATTACTCTCTCTCTGCAATATACCGAAAATTCTTTCTTTTTCCGTTTTGCAGATACCGGCTGCGGAATACCTGACAATGAAAAAGCTCTCATTTTTGATCGGTTTTACCGCTCGGACAAGGCTCATACCGGCAAAGAGCATTTCGGGCTTGGACTTTGCATTGCAAAAGAAATTGTAAAAAAACACGCCGGAACAATCTGGGCAGAAGATTCTCCCGGCGGCGGAAGCTGTTTTGTTATAAGATTACCTTCCGGCAAGCTCTGAAAAATAGGCGTCGATTCCGTTTGCGATACCGACTGCAATCTGATTCTGGTACTCCTCCGTCTGCATTTTTTCATCCTCAGCCGGATTGCTCATAAATCCCATCTCTACAATCGTAGTCGGCACTGACGCCCAGTTAATGCCGCTCATCGTATCCGTCTCCCATACCTTCCGCTTTTTTGCACCTGTGGCTGCCACCAGCTCATCCAGTACATGTGCCGACAGTGAGTAACTTTCATCATGCAGGGCAGCATTATACGGATTGGACGCGGTCTGGCAAATCGTCATCGCACCGTTTGCGCTTTGATCCTCGGAACCATCTGCATGAATCCGTATAAAAGCTTCTGCATTTGCATCGTTAGCTACCTGGGCTCTCTCTGCATTAGATATATTTACATCGTTGCTCTCACGCACCATAATAACTTCATAGCCGCGGCTTTCCAACTCGTCCTGAAGTTTCAGGGATACTTCCAGCGTAAGTTCATATTCCGGTACTCCCGTAGAGACCCCCGATGTTCCTCCCGCTACCTTCGCCTTCATCTCAGAAGCTCCCGGTCCCACCGGTTCCTTTTCATTGTTGCCCTTTTGCTGATGTCCCGCATCAATGACAACCAGGCCTCTGGATTCCTCTGTCTGTTCCGGTTTCTCCGAGGCATTTTGTGCCTTCTGTTCTTCCGGCACATCGGTTCCCTGTTTTTCCTGCGTTTCCTCAATGTTTCCCTGAATTTCTGTTTCCTGTCCGTCCGGCAATTCCTCCGTCTGCTCCTGGAATTCCATTTCCTCTGTCTGCTCCCGGGATTCCATTTCCTCTGATGCGGAAGTTTCCTCCTCCCAAACAGAGCTTTCCTGCTTTCCTGCATCTACCCCATTCTCTGCCGGAGACTGCTTTCTCCCGCAGGCTGCACAGACAGACAACAACAATACCATTCCGAATACGCACAATTTTTTCATCCGGTCACGTTCCTTTCCCCTGTTTCGCAATTTGCATATACTTAAAAATACGCCGAAGCGATTTTTTCCAAATCACCCCGGCGTTAGAAGCTTCTTTACGGAAATCATTCCCTATGAATAAGCGTTTATAAGGCTACAGCCGGTATACCCTCGTTCCATAAGCATCCAGTTCCACACTGCCCATAGCAGTATGACCGTCATCCATATCCTCAACCGTCTGTCTGAGCTGTATATTCTGCGGCTTGCTGCTGTAATTAAGCACAAACAGGTATTGCTCTCTGCCTTTTTTGCGAACTGCAATTTCACATTCCTGCGGAAGCTCAACGATGCTTTGATATGGTTCCAGTATTCCGGTATATTCCAAAAATGCCTTGACATTCTCTCTCGTGAAGGTTCCTCCAAAATGAAGCACTTTTCCCTTCCCGGCACTTGTCTCCACCAATGCCGGCCGCCCTTTGTAGTAGTTGGAAGTATATTTTGCCAGGATGCGGGCTCCCTCCCCGGCAGATGCCAGAATATCATTAAAAATACCGGTTTCCTGCAAAACTCCATCCCAATCCATAAATACTTCATCATCTGCCGGACCCACAAAAGTAAATTCCTTTACATCTGACTTGCTGACGTTACAAAGCAGTCCCGGCATCGAATCCATGACGCAATGGCCATTCTTATCCTTCTGACCTGTACGGGCTCCAATAATCAATATCCCTCCTGCTTTCACATACTCCTTTAGCAGCTTTGCCCTCTTTTTCGTAAGAATAAGAGCATGGGGATAAATCAATACCGGATATTTCTGCAATTCTTCCGGTTCCGTACTGTCCTTCAGATAAAAAACGTCCATCGGCGTATGATTAATCTGAGATGCCACAAAAATTTCTTTTTCACTTCTCTTTGCCAGCCTCTCATGCCATACATCCACCTGCGCATCCCACACGTTATCATAATCTTTTATCAGGGCAAAGGAAGCTTTATAGTCCGCTCCTGCCATCCCGGAAA
>CAZGMH010000057.1:0-11354 GCA_964526765.1 uncultured Eubacterium sp. | reverse complement strand
TACGCTCCAGAGAGCTGTTCCGGAACTCGAATATGTGGTAGAAGTTTTTGAATTTGTAGCCTCAGTAGAAAAGAGGGAAAACGCGGAATCCTTATTTTCTATAACGGTAATGATATAACTTCCGTCCTCCAGATATTCTATTTCCCGTGCAGGTTCCGTGGCAAATGCTGACTGGACCATAACGCCAAACAGTAAAATTGCCGATATTGTTATAATAAATTTTTTCATGTAAAACATTCCTTTCAATGCAGGTATCTATTCTATTATGGGTTTGCCTATTGTCTCAATTGTATATGCTGGCTGATGTTCCTGCACATCCTGATAAGATTTATAATATAATCCCGTTTTGACAGAGCAGGTAAAAATAATAATCAACAGGGCGGCAATCACGCATTTGCGCAGAATGGAAACAAATTTTAATCGTTTAACCAGATATTCCGCATCGACATTTGAAAAATAATCGATTAAAATATCTTTTGGCGTCCCAAAATGATTGCAGATGTCGGAATAAGTTATATTTGGATTGTTGTCAGAAAATGCTTCCATATTTTCTTTCATGTTTTTCAGAAATTTTTTCTCATATTTACCTGCCGACGGAATCAGTGTTTTTAATTCCCCCAGATATCTTTTGCAGTCGCTATTCATAGCCTGTATCCTCCAACTGGCTGAAATCATATTCCAGTATTTTTTTGATGCCGGAACTCGTTTCATAATATTCCTTTGTCAATGCTTTCAGTCTTTCCATCCCGGCAGGCTCGATGTGATAATACACCCGGACCATTCTCTTTCCTGCCTGCTTTTTATAATCAGAAATATATTGATTATCGATTAATTTATAAAGTGCAGGATACAGGGAACCTTCAGGAAACGAGAGAACGCCGCCGGATAGCTCGCGGATGAGCTGGCAAATCTCGTAACCATAACAGTCCCCTTTTTGCTGCAGAATGTGAAGGAGCAGCATTTCGGCGGAACCTTTTTTAAAATTATTTCGTGCGCTCATATATCGATATATTTTCTTTCAGGTGCGTGTTTATGTTTATAAATATATTTTATTACAAAACTTATAAAAATCAATACCTATGTAAACTAAATAATTATTGACAAAAGTATCGAAATATACTAAAATAATAGTACAATAATGAAAAGAGCAATATTTATTATGAAGAAAAAAGGGTTGAAAAAAGTAACTGGTATGGCGGCGGCAGCGTTAATGATGGCAATGCTGACTACGACGGCTCTGGCAAGTAGTTTTTCACTTGGCAGTACATCCGGGACAAATTCCCTGACGAAAACTTCTGAACAGGCGCAGGGAAAAATAACGTTTGGTGCAGGAAAAAGTGTGACGGCTGTGAGATATGTGAAAGTAACATTAAAATGCAGCAAAGGAGGCACAACTTATGAGTATACGGACAGTGATACAGCTTCGACAAGTGCAGGGAATTACACCGATACTACAGCTTCTGTAACAGTGTACCGCCCATCTTCAAGTTACACGGTAACGGGAGCAACGTCATATCATAAGACGACATCCGGACAATTGTCAAACGAGGAGACAATAAGAAAATAGCAGAGAGCCGCTTTGTGGCGGCTTTCTCTTTTCATAAAAAAGGAGAGAATGCCATGAAGAAAGGAAAAATAATTTTTGGGACGTTGACTGTAATCGGTCTGGTTTTGCTGAGTTCATGCATGGAAAAAGAAGAATCCGGGGAATATGCTGTGTGGAGAGACAACGACCGTGGATGCTTTACGGATGATGGATATTATTTTGTTATGGAGGATGAAAACGGTCTGGGAAATCTTCTCTACTATTTTGATATGGAATCGGGGAATACGGTTCCGGTCTGCGATAAAGCGGAATGTACCCATCGGGCAGTCGATTTGAGTACGGGGGAAAGCGCTTCCTGTAATGCGCAGATAGAAAGTGATGAAATAGTAGCGTACAGGGATAAAATTTATTATTTTTCCGGCAAAGATATGAAATTGTGCCTGCGCAGGAGAGATAAGGATGGTAATCAGGATGAAAAAGTGGCGGAAATAGACGCTTCTTATAAGGGCGGCCGCATGTGGATATATCAGGAACGGGCATTTGTTATGGCATATACTTCCGTGAGCCGGTCTTTTGACCCGGAATCCCGTGAAAGCGATGACAGTGTCATGAAACTGTTCGCGGTTAATCTGAATAACGGGAAAACGGATGTTTTGGCGGAATCCTCCCTGATATCTGCAGTAAATTATGCTTTCCAGATATATAAGATGGAGGACGGAAAGGTATATTTTTATAATCTGGAGACAGATAAATGGTTTATATATGACATAGAAAGCGCGGTATTGCAGGAACAGGATAATACAAAGCCGGGCATGAAATATGGAAATGCCGGAGAATATGTGGATATTTGCGGGAAATACTGTTATGACATCTTCAAGGATAATGACGGGATAATGAAAATTATGAGGCTGGATTTGGAGAGCGGCGGGGAAAACGTTCTTTATAAGGGCGAAAAAGGGAATATAGCAGATTATGTCATTTGCGGACTCGATAGTATGTATATTTTCGAACTGAACGGGGATGCGGATGAAATAGAAAATATATGTTTTTACGATATGGAAACGGAGGAGATAAAACAGGCGGGGGGAGATTTCTATGAGGATTTCCGCGTCTGTGTGCCTCATATGTGCTCGGATAAGGGAATCATATATTCTTATGCGGTGAACAGGGAGCAGGGCGAGGGCGCCTACAGCGGAAATTTTGAATACAGATATATGGCATTGGAGGACATGATTGCCGGAACGGATGCTTATCAGACAATCTATTACTTAAATCAGGAGGGGGAATAATGGGAGGAAAGTTTTTTGCCGTCTTGTCACTCGCCGTGTTGTTGGGAAGCGCAGCCTGCGGATGCGGAAACCAGGAAACAACGGCGGATGTGACGGAACAGAGTTTGTCGGTTCTGCCTGAAGCTGACGACGGACAGGAAAACACAATATCCGAAAGTTATATCTTTTTTGGAAATGTGGAGGCAGACGTTTTTGCGGAAAAACTGGAACAGGCGGAAATAGAGGAAAATACCCTGATTGTCGGTGTAGACACAGATTACAGTATCGAGGCGGTAGAACAGCTAAATGAACTGCTTGCGGAGCAGGGATATGAGTTTCAGGTTTTGTTTTGCCGGATACCGGAGCGATACCTGTCGGACGGGGCAATCCTGGATTTGGCGGAATGCCTGCGGGAAAGAGGAACATGCATAGATATTCTGCCGTTCTGGGGCAGGGATTTGAGCGCTGCGGCCCAAAATGGCTTTCTTGCAGATATTTCGGGGTATTTGGGCCGGGAAAGCACATTGAGAACGGCAATTCCGGATATCTTTTGGGAGCTTACTGCTGTGGATGACAGGAATTACGGGGTTGGGATGATGTATGCGCCTCCCGGCGGCTGGGCTGTAAACGTGGAGTTAATGGGAAAATATGGATTTACAGAGGAAGATTTGGCGCAGAATATATGGGATTTGGAAAATGTGTTCCGCACGGTAAGCGAGGGTGAAAAAAATGAGGATTTTGCGGCTTTTGTGTACGAGCCGAGGATTTTGCTGGACAGCCTTCCCATTTCATATGCAGATGCGTCTTTGCCGATTGGCTATTGGTATGGCGGGAGCGAAGACGGAGGTTATGTGGTAAATCTGTTTGAGACGGAAACGATGGAAAAATTGGTTGGAATATTAAATCAGTATTATGAAAAAGGGTATGTACGGATTGGCGGTGATGCAGCCGGGCAGGAAGAATTTTTCATGCAGCCGGATTATAATGACTTTCCCATATGCAGGGGGGACAGTCTTGATACATGGACAAACAGTACAGGGATAGAACTGGTGCGTATTCCGTATTTCAGGCAGGAAACGGATAAATTGTTGATAAAGGTTAATGCGATACCGTCATGGTCCAATCATTTGGAAGATGCATGGAAATTTCTTGATTTTGTTTATCAGAATGAAGAGGCGTCAACCCTGCTGTTGTATGGAACAGCGGAAGATTACAGCGTTTCGGAGAATGGATATGTGGCAGGTGAGAGCCTGACGGAGAGCTGTCTCTATTCCCGCAGTCTTGGAAATAAAGATATTACGCGGCCTCTTTTACCGTATGAGGATTCCGGCAAAACAGATTTATCAGCGGATGCATTGCATAACCTGCAGGACAGCCCGTTATATGGTTTTTCTTTCGACGCGGAAAATGTCGCGGAAGAAGCAGAGGCGGTAAGGGAACTGTACAATGATATGGGGATATTCCGAACAATGTTTGCGTTTGAGGAGGATACGTCGTTTAAAACCTGGCAGGAATTTTATGAGGCGTATAAGCAGGAGTTGAAAAATGCGGGTATTGATCGGATTGTAGATGAAATGAACCGGCAAATTCAGGAGTATTTGGATAATGAAAATTGAAATTCGGAATTTGGTAAAAAAATATGGGGATAAAACGGCGCTGGCGGGAATTAATATGGAACTGGAAGCCGGAATTTATGGACTGCTGGGACCAAACGGAGCGGGGAAAAGCACCCTTATCAGTATTCTGGTGGGAAATTTGACCCCGACGGAAGGGCAGGCGCTGTATGGGGGGACAGAAACCGGGCGGTTGGGGAAAACATACCGTAAAGTATTGGGTTATATGCCCCAGCAGCAGACCATATATCCTATGTTTTCCGGATGGGAATTTTTGAGTTATATGGCGGTTTTGAAAGAAATACCAAAAAAGGATGTCAGGGAATGTGTGGAACAGGCAGCAGCTATGGTAAATCTGTCCGGAGAGTTAGATAAACGTCTGGGGGCTTATTCCGGCGGTATGAGACAAAGGATACTTCTGGCCGCGGCAATCCTGAACAAGCCGTCCGTTCTTATTTTGGACGAGCCGACAGCGGGACTGGATCCGCGAGAAAGGATTCGTATCCGCAACCTGATTTCCACAATTGCAGTGGACAGGATCGTGTTGATTGCGACACATGTGGTCCAGGACATTGAATGTATTTCAAAACAGGTGATAATGATGGACGGGGGCAAAATAATACGCAAGGATACCATCGCACGGCTGACAGATGAGGTACGTCCCTTTGTGTACGAGATTAGCGTAAACCTGTCAGAACTCTCTGACATTGAGCGGAAATACAGGGTATCCAGTATTTTAAGCGATGGGGATATGGCGCAGGTGCGTCTGCTTTCGGAATACAGACCGCAGGGATTCCCATGCAGGAACGTGATGCCTGCATTGGAAGACGTATACCTGTACCATTTCGGGGGAATGGAGGAGGAGTTCCGGTGAGGTTATTTGCTTACGAATGGAAGAAAGTATTTCGTCAGAAAGGGTTTTTGCTGCTTCTGGCAGGCGCGGCAGTTTTGAACGTAATATTTTTGGCTTTTTCCGGGCAGCCATCCGAATATTCCTATACGGCGGGGGCTTATTGCGCGATATGGGAGGATATCGGATCCATGCCGGATGATGAGGCGTATCTTATGCTTGAAGAAAAATATGCTGGTCTGCAGGAGGCATACAACAAACCGGAACAGGAACAAAGCGGCGCCGGAGAGGAAGCCTTGTGCGTTTATACAAAGAATTTGTGGCAGGAAATGCAGCTGATCAGGGACGTCTGTGAGGAGATTGACGCATCGGCCGGATACCGGGCTTATCTGGCGTCCATTCAGGAAGATGCTGAACAGATGGAAGAAGTATCTATTTTTCAGGAAAAGACGGCTTTTTCGGCGCGAAATATTCAAAAAACAGCGGCAGATTTCGGGACGATGGCAGATTTAAACCTTCGATCAGCAAAAGCCAAAGGGGTTACAATGGCTGTCGGATTTTTGCCGACTGATTTTATTGCGGTACTGCTTTTATTCGTATTTTGTGCCTGCCTGATCCTGACTGAAAAGCAGACGGGACAGTTGGCGCTTATTATTCCGACCAGCCGGGGACGCAGGGAAACTTTGGAAGCCAAAACAGCGGTTTTGTTTGTGGGCAGCGGTATCATTTATTTGATTTTGTATGGGGGTAATTTTCTGTCGGCAGGCTTTATGTATGGGTTTGGCAGTTTATCAAGAATGGTTCAGACGATACCGGAATATCAGAGCAGCGTTTTGCGCATAACGGTGGGCGGTTTCTTTGCGCTGTTTTGCGCTGTTAAAATTCTGCTTTATTTTATGTCGGGTCTTTTTATCCTGTTTTTTTGTGAGAAGATGAAAAAATGGATGGGGGTCATGGCTGTGATTCTGGCGGCAGGCGGCGCAAGCATGGCAGCCTGTTATCTCATTCCGGAAAACAGTATTTTTTCTTCTGTAAGATATTTGAATCTTATTTCTTTTTTGCGGACAGATAAGTTACTTCTGGTTTACAAAAATATTAATTTATTTGGGTATCCCGTATCGCTGTTCCCGGCGGCGATAACGGTCATGCTTGTGCTGACCGGGATCTTCTTTGCCGGGATATTGACCGCAGCGGAGAAAACGGAAGTAATGGGAAATGAAAAATGCGGATGGAAAATAAGAAAATTTACGGGAGCGGTTCATACGCTTTGCGGTTTTGAATTATTGAAACTGAGAAAAAAATGCGGCCTTTTTATCTGGCTGTTGCTGCTGATCTTGCTGCAGATATTCCGAATATATAACTATTCTTATTTTGATGACCCGGATGAAATTTATTATCGGTCATATATGAATTATTTGTCAGAACTTTCGAAGGAAGAAGCCGGGGTTTATGTGGAGGAAGAAAATGCCCGATATGAATATATCCTGTCCCAAAATATTGATGATGAAAACAGCCAGGAACTTTTGCCCTACAAAGGATGGACGGATACGCTGTCGGATTATGAACGTGTTGAGGATGACAGCCGTCTTTCATTGCTCTATCCGACCGGTTATCTTCAATTAATGGGAGAGAATCATAACATGGATATGATATCGGTTATCTTACTGACGATTGTCCTGGGAGTCTGTCTGGCCGGGGGATTTTCCGGAGATTATGAAGGGCAGATAAATCAGCTGCTGTCGACGGCGGCCGGTGGGAAAAAGAGAAGACTCCGGGCGAAAAGAGTGGTTTTCACAGGAATTGCTTTTATTATTTTCGGTTGGATTAGCTTGTCGGACTTTTTGATGTTCTATTTGGAAATAGGAATGAAAAAAGCGGATGCACCCCTGCAGAGTATCGGCATGTTTGCGGGATGTACTGCGAATTGGAAAATATGGCATTATCTGGTTGTCCTGTATTGCATCCGGTTTTTCGGGATGCTTGCCGCAGTGCACGGGATATGTTTTTTTTCAGAACTTTTGAAGGATACGGTGCGCACGGTTCTTTTGTCATTTGCTTTGTTTACGATTCCTGCCCTGATGGGATTGATTGGGGCGGAGGCGTTTACAGATATTACGTTATTACCCCTGTTCAGAGGCAACGGGCTGCTGAATCAATGCCTGTATGATGGAAGTTTGCTTCCCATTTTACCATATCTGATATGTGCCGGAACGGGAATGGTTATCGTAAATCTGTATTTGAACAGAAAATACAGGGAAGTATGGTAAAAAGGAATTGAGAAATAAAATCCTTTTTTTTCTTTTCTGTTTCCGTTATAATGTAATAAATCATAATTATCAGGAAGAAAACGGAGGGACAAGAATGTTAGGACCAGGGATCAAAGGCGAACAGAAAGTGGAAGTCGTTTATGAGAATACTGCGACGGCAGTCGGAAGCGGTGTGCTGGAGGTATTTGCGACGCCGTGTATGATTGCGCTTATGGAAAAGGCGGCCTGCGACAGTGTGCTTCCTTATCTGGAGGAAGGAGACGGAACTGTAGGCACAGAGCTGAATATCAAACATATTTCCGCCACCCCGATCGGTATGACGGTGCGCTGTGAGAGCGAACTGCTGGAAGTGGACGGACGCAGGCTTGTGTTTGACGTAAAGGCATTCGACGAAGCCGGGCTGATCGGCGAGGGCAGACATGAGCGTTTTATTGTGAATAATGAGAAATTCCAGGGCAAGACAGACAAAAAAGCGGGCAAATTGGACGCTTTTTAAGCCCGGGAACAAACCTGAAATGTAAAAAAGGAATGGCTGGAACATTTGTATGGGGATTTACGAATCAGGGGGGAGACGGTATTGTTATGAATGATATGCAGGTACAATGTTTTCTGGAAACGGTAAATACCAGAAGCTATACGAAAGCCGCTGAAAAACTGTTCCTTTCCCAGCCGACGGTCAGCAGATATGTTGCAGGATTAGAGAATGACCTGTCCTGCAAATTGCTCAAGCGCACGACGAAAAAAGTAGAGTTGACTGAGGCAGGGGAAAAATATTATCAGCTTTTTTCATCATGGCAGATAGAATTGGAAAGTATAAAACATGAAATTGCCGAAATATCAGAATTAAACACGTACAAAATAAAAATAGGATATCTGGAAGGATGGTTTATACCGAAATCGTTATCCGATTTCTGCGCGAAATTTTCAGAAAAATATCCGGAGATAGGGACAGAGCTGGTATGTCTGGGGTTTGATGAGCTGATGGAGGAACTGACCAAAAATCATGTGGACGTCGTTATCATGGTGGAAAATCCCTGCATGAGGAACCGCGATTTTCAATATAAAGAAGTGGCAAGGGTGCAAAAAACACTCCTGTATCCCCGCAGCCATCCCCTGGCAGGCGCTGAAGGCCTGTCGCTGGAAGATTTTAAGAATGATATCTTTTATGTATTAAAAGAGGAAAATGGATATGCGGTGAAATATACAAAGAAACTCTGCGCCAGATATCAATTCGTACCTGAAATTCGTGAAGTGAAAAATATAGAAACAATTTTTGCAAATGTTCAGAATGGAAACGGTGTGGCAATCCATGATGAGTGGGGACAGGGATGCAGCAAAGATTATTTTGAAGCGCTGCCAATGGACATATTCGGTACCGTATATCTGATATGGAAGAGGCAGAACGTAATAAAAGAAGTTGAACTGTTTATAGAAAATATACAGTTAACCTGAAAAAGCCGCAGAAATAAAAGAAAATACAGAAGACTGCATGGCAGGAAGATTTATACAGATTATGTATCAATCTTCCTGCTTTTTCTGAATTTCACTTTTGCCGGGGAAGATGTTATATTTTCTACAAAAGAGCGAAAGGAGACAGATAAAATGTTGAAGGAGACAAGACAGGACGATATGGGAACACATCTGGAGTGGGAGTTAGATGGAGTTACGTCCAGAATGCTCAACTGGTTTTGGTGCAATATGGAAAAATGTGACAATCTCTGGCATCCGAATCAGCATATAGGGCTTTCCTGGATGATCGATCCCAGGGAACATGGACCGATAGGTTCGATCCATCGTGCGCCGCAGAAATGGAATGATGGAAAAGTCATCACGCCGTATATCCGTTTGGACGATGTATCGAAAGTCCCGGAACATATCAGAAAAGTCCTGAAATATGACCATGCGATTATCGCTGTGGGATTTAACCTGGAAGGCAAAGAGGAGACTTACGATCCGGAGACAACAAGGAAAGAAGCTTACCGGGTGCACCAGTGGCAGTCCAGTGAAGCGGGCGTAGTGGGAATGTCATCGGCAGTCCCGCTTCATGAAAAGGGAGATCAGTATGAGGATTCCGGTCTGATCTGGGCGGCACATGCAGCGGAAGAGACGGGGAATTGGGAGGTGTTTCTCCCCCAGTTATATTCGCTGTATCGTGTGATCCAGGATCCGTCGATTTGTCCGTATTACAGCTTTGAACTGGAAGGCAAAGGCGTAGACGCAAAATACAAATATCTGTAATATCTGTATGTTGCGGATCGGCGGCAGGGAGTTTACGATCAAAATATCTGATTTTGTTTATTTATGAAGGAGGTAGTGTATGGCTTTAAGTTTAATTGGTATTATTATTGGTATTGTTTTCCTGATCGTTATGGTCATGAAAGGGTGGCCGCTCCTGATTGTTGGGGCATGTGCGTCAATGATTGTCGCACTGTTCAGCGGTTTGAATGTGGCGGAATCATATTTGTCTACATATATGAGCGGTGTAGGAGGTTTCCTTATTGAACAGATCCCTATTTTTTTATGGGGAGCTATTTTTGGCGAATGTTATGGTATAACAGGCGGCGCGAAGTCTATCGCAGGATTTATTGCAAAAGTATTTCGCGGTAAAAATGAAAAACTGAATCCATTAGTGACAATTGTCATTATATTCCTTGCAGGCATCCTGTTGTCATACGGCGGCGTAAGCGCGATCGTATTGATGTTTGTTATGGCGCCGCTGGCAATGGAGCTTTGCCGTGAATCCGGTATCCCGCGGTATATGGTTCCGGGCATGATCCTCGGATGTATTGCGACGGCGGCTTTATCAATGCCGGGATCTCCGCAGGTACAGAATGTTATCTCAACAAGTACAGTCGGGGTTTCTTCCATGGCAGCTGCAGTTCCGGGATTTATTGCAGGTATTATTATCCTTGTGCTGAATGCCGTTTTCCTGAATTTTGCGGCGAAGAAAGAAATGGCAAAAGGAAACTTCTTCCAGGATGTGGAGGGAGATGAGGCTGCGGCAGCGGATGAGGGGAATCTGCCAAATCCGTTGATCGCCCTGATTCCGATGGTATTGGTTTTTGTGCTTTATAATGCTTTTAAGATCAATGTAAACTATGCGTTGATGGCAGGTTCTATCCTTGCGATCCTTCTGATGCATAAAGGTTTTAAAAATCTGAGTACGTTCCTGAAATGCCTGGGAAGCGCATGTACAAATGCGGCAATCGTGTCCTGCGGCGCGGCGGCAGTGTCAGGCTTTGGCTCTGTAGTAGCAGTTACGCCTGCTTTTGCCGGCCTGTGTGACAAGCTGGCGGAATTCAATGGAAATCCGCTGGTAGTTGCGATGATTGCTATGATGATCATGACGCTGGTTGGAGGCTCCGGTCCTGCCGGACTTGGCGTGGGACTTCCGGTATTCACGCCGCTGGCGCAGTCTATGGGGGCAAATATGAACGCATTTGCGCGTATTTCCGCATTTTGCGCTACGACGTTTGATACATTACCGACAAATGCAGGATATATTGCTGCAAATGAAATCTGTAAGACACAGGCTAGTAAATCTTATAAGTATGTTGGCGTATGTACCGTGCTGAATACAACGATCGGTACGATCGTGCTTTGCATTATCTGTATTGCTTTGCCCGGACTTTGCTGACAGTAAAACAGGGAAACTGATAAGAGCGTTGGAAATAGATCGAAACTATGACCGGCGCTCTTTTTCTGACAAAAAGTAAGTCAAAAAGTAAGGCCGCCTGATAAAGGGCTCTTTTTTATTGACAGAAAGAAAAATTGTATATAAAATAATACATAACAATGATGTATACATAA
>CAZGMH010000056.1:0-11458 GCA_964526765.1 uncultured Eubacterium sp. | reverse complement strand
TTGGCACTAACAATCAATGCTAATTCATATTTGTTCATGCTAATCTTACCTCCTTTTGGTCTTATGGCCCTCTGCTCACATGTAGAGAGCAAGGATATTGTATATCACAATTAGTCATACTAGCACATTTTCAAATGTCAATCAAGAGATTTTTTTAAATCTTTTGTATTTTTTTCCACAATCCGGCGCGCCATCATAACCTGGCGGCCGCATCCCATGCATTTCAGGCGAAAATCCGCTCCCACCCGCAGAATTTCCCATTCAAAGCTTCCGCAAGGGTGTTTTTTCTTTAATTTAACGATATCTCCTACCTCATACTGCATTCATGATACCTCCAACTGGGAAAATACGGCGCCGATAGAATCCTGGATAAGCAGGTCCGCACGCCTGTCCATCGGCGTCGCAGACTTATTCACCAGCGCCAGTTTTCTGCCCCGATAATAGTCAATCAAACCTGCCGCCGGATACACGGCAAGGCTCGTGCCGCCGATAATTAACACATCCGCACGGCTGATGCTCTGAATCGCTTCCCGCATAGTGCCCGGATCCAGTCCTTCCTCATATAGTACGACGTCCGGCTTAATCTGCCCGCCGCAGCTGCATTTCGGAACCCCCTGTGAATTTTTGATATAATGAGCATCATACAATTTTCCGCACTTCCGGCAGTAATTGCGGTGAACGCTTCCGTGAAGCTCCAACACCACTCTGCTCCCGGCTGCCTGATGCAGCCCGTCGATATTCTGCGTAATGACCGCTTTAAGCTTTCCCGCCTTTTCAAGCTCCGCCAGCTTAAAATGCGCCGCATTGGGCTTTGCATCCAGCTCCAGCATTTTATCTCTGTAAAAACGGTAAAATTCATCCGTTTTGTTCATATAAAAAGTATGGCTCAAAATCATTTCCGGCGGATAGTCATATTTCTGATTGTAAAGTCCATCCACACTCCTGAAATCCGGTATCCCGCTCTCCGTGGAAACGCCGGCGCCCCCGAAAAATACAATGTTATCCGAATCCTTTACCCACTGTTTTAACTGTTCAATCTGATTCATTTTCTGTCCGCCCCTCTTTCATTTATTTCCTGTTATATCTCCTTCTTTTAACCGTTATCTCTATTATAAGTGAAGCATTTGTTAAAAACAATGTATTTTAAAATTTATTTGACAGAACAGTTACTATTTACAGCCGATTTGGACAGATGCACAGATTCGTTGTGCTTGCACATAAGAAGCTGTTCATCTGATCCAAATCTGACTGCGAAGCAGGAACTCCACCCACATGAGCAAAACGCACACCGCAAAGCGGGGTGCAGAAGCTGCGTAGCAGCGAGTTTTGCGAATGAGGCGTGGATGGCTGTAAATTGTAACACAGAACACAAAATAAACACAAAATATCTGTTGACATATTTTCAATGCTGATATTTAATATATGTTGGACTAAATTAACATATATAAACAGTAAACAAACTCTGTTATAGAAATATACTAAAAACAGGAAGATAAAGAAATGCACATTAAATTTGCCGGAAAAAAAGTCCGTATGCTTGCAGCAGCGGTAACGGTCTTTATGATTATTTTTGTATCCGCCAATTGGCGGAGGTACCTGGATCCTGCGTTGGAACTCCCACGGGGAACGGCCCTGTTCGTATTATCCCTGCTGGCTGCACCCATTGCAGGCTTTCTGATTGTTTTTAAACCTTCTGTAGATGAAAAATATAAAACATTTGCCAACACCGCATTATTTTTCTTAATGCCTGTTTTGACGATCCAGATGGTAGAATGCTTCAATGGCAACTATATCTGGTGGTTTTCCGTCCCGACCTTTCTGGCAAATTATATGATTTATCTCGTATTTTACCTGTTCTTTTTCCTTATTACAGGCAGATATCATATGGTCGGTCTGATTGTGAATATTTCACTCTACGTATGGTCGCTCTTAAACTATTTTGTCGAACTGTTCCGCGGATCGCCTTTTGTCCCGCTGGACGTCCTGAGTTTTGGCACAGGGCTGACCGTATCCGACGGTTATACTTATGAACTGAGCTGGCAGTTAATCCTTGGTTCTATCATGTTCTTCCTGACGTACCTTGTAAATAAGAAAAGCGTTAATGTGAAGCCGGAGAAATTAAAATTTAAAATTCTGGTCAAGCTGGCTGTGGCAGGCTATCTGGCTGTTATACTGATATCCTTTTTCTTTACGGATTTTTCAGCCAATATGGGCTATAAGCCGGATTTCTGGGATCAGGCAAGAGGCTACGGCAATACAGGTTCCTTTTTCAATTTCTGCCTGAACACAAAGTATCTGGTTGTACAAAAACCGGCTGATTATCATACGGATAACATCAGCGCATATATAAACGATACTTTAGAAAACTACGGCGTCGATCCCGACGGCGATGTTTCCACGAATCTCCTGACGGGTGAAAACGATTATGTTCCCGCTTCAGATGAAACCCTTCCGAATATTATCTGTATCATGAACGAATCACTGGCAGATTTGGGAGCTCTGGGTGATCTGACAACAAATGAGGACTATATGCCATTTATCCACAGCCTGACGGAAAACACGATCAAGGGAAATCTGTCCATGCCCGTATTTGGCGCCGGCACCAGCAACAGCGAATTTGAGTTTCTCTCCGGGGATACGATTTCTTTCCTCCCGGCGGGATGCAATGTATATCAGTCTTACATCAAGGACGAAGTGCCGTCCCTGGTATCCACTTTGGACGCTCTCGGATATTCAAAGCTGGCATATCATCCATATTACGGAAACGGCTGGAACCGTGAGACCGTGTATCCGCTTCTGGGATTCGGGGATTTTATCAGTATCGAGGATTTTATCGACGAAGATATTCTGAATACATATAAACAAAATAACGATGCTATCGAGTATGAAAACCTGCTGAAAGCGCGCTATCCTGACCGGGATATGCTGCTTCGCCGTTTTGTCAGTGACAGCTATGATTATACTATGGTGGAGGATATGTACGAAAACCGCGACGCCTCAAAACCGTTTTTTATCTTCAATGTCACCATGCAGAACCACGGCGGATATGCCGTTTCTTATCCTAATTTCCTGCAGGAAATTTATATAACAAACATGGATGGGCTGTACCAGAAGGCTAACCGCTACCTTTCCCTGGTTCAGAAATCAGATCAGGCGTTCCAGGAGCTGACCGAATACTTCAGCCAGGTTTCCGAGCCTACGATAATCTGTATGTTTGGCGACCACCTGCCCTCTGTTGAGGAAGAATTTTACGAAGAGCTTTTCGGATGCGATTTGGAAAATCTGTCCGTGGAACAGCAGCAGGCGCGCTACACCACTCCGTTTGTCATCTGGGCGAATTATGATATCCCGGAAGCAACCATAGACAAAATCAGTGCAAATTATCTGTCTACACTGCTGCTTCAGGTCGCAGGGCTTCCGATGACCCAGTACAATAAATATCTCGCCACTATTTATCAAACGCTTCCGGTCATCAACACAGTGGGATACATCGACAGCGATAATAACTATTTTGAGAGTACGGAAAGCAGCGAATATGACGACCTGCTTTATCAATACAATTGTATCGAATATAACGGTCTGCTCGACCGCGATAACCGTATCCGATCGCTGTTCTTCCTGAACGAAGATTTGGGCTGACACAAAAATCTGTCCTCTCCCCCTGCATAGCAGGGGGTTTATTTTTACTGTGACAAAATAATTACAGCAAACGACATAAATAATGTCGTTTGCTGTAATTATTTTTGAGTATACCTGTTGACATGGTCAGACCAGTTTTGTATAATATCCCCATGAAATTTATATTTTTTTCATAAATTTCAGATTTGCTTAACTTTTTATGAGAGGAGGATTTGATTTATGGCTTTAGGTATTATTGGTATTGTAATCGCCCTGGCAATTTTCCTGTATGGCGCTTACAAAAACGTATCCGTTCTGTACCTGGCTCCGTTCTGCGGCGTTATCGTAGCTGTTACAAACGGGCTGAATCCAACCGATGCTTTCACATCTTTATATGTGGGCGCGGTTGAAGAAAACGTATCCACCGGCGTGTGGGAAATCGGCGGTCTCTGCGGTATGATCACAGCGGTTTTTCCAACCGTATTTTTAGGGGGATTGTTTGGAAAAGTATTAGGAGACAGCGGCGCTGCCCAGTCTATTGCTTCCACACTGGTAAACAAATTCGTTATGCCGGTAAGCAACAAAGAGAAACAGACAAGACGCGCCGTATTAATTATGTTGATCATTGAATGTGTACTTACATATGGCGGTGTAGACGGTTTCGTAGCTATCTTCGCTACATTCCCGATCTGTATGTATATGGCTGACCGCATCGGCATTCCGAGACGTTATGTTCCGGCTATGCTGGCATTGAGCAGCGGCGCCAACTCCGCTCCGTTCGTATTGAGCATCAACAACATTCTCTGTATGAGCATTCTTCAGACCAGCCCCGGCGCTGCGCCTGTTCCGGGCTTCATCTGCTTCATCGTTATGGAAATAGGTATATACTTCATCTGTGCTCATTTTATCATCAGGGGGATGAAGAAAGGCGAGACATTTGATTACGGTCCATGTGAGCCGATTCCGGCGGACGACGCGAGAAAGCTCCCGAATTTTGTTGTTTCCCTGATCCCGCTCATTATCGTATTCTTACTGTTCGCTATCGTGCAGAATGCTTCTCTGGCCCTGGTCTGCGGTATCGCAGCAGTTGTTATCCTGATGGCTCCGTTCTTCAAAGATAACGAGAAAAAGGGCTTCCCTGCATGGGCAGGCAACGTACTGAACTCATTGAACCTCGGCGCAGTAAACGGCGCTACTTCTATCATGACCCTGTGTTCTGCGGCAGGTTTCGCGGCAGTTGTACAGCATACAGATGCATTCAACAGTTTTGTAGGCACCCTCTTTGGTATGAAGATGTCTCCGCTGGTGATGGGTATTATCCTGTGTATCATCGTGGTAGCATTTACATCTTCCCCGCCGGCAGCATTGGGCATCGCGCTTCCGATGGTTGCCGCCGCTTATATCTGGACGGCAAATCCGGTATTGAATCCGAACGCGCTGGCTCGTTGTGCCGCTATCGCGGTTTCCACATTCGAGACTCTGCCTGTAAACGGTTTGATCCTGATTACAACCGGCCTGGCTCAGGTTAAGATCAAAGACGCATATGCACCGATGTTCTTACAGACAGTCATCATGACTTTAATTGGTACTATCCTCTGTGCAGTTATCCTTACTGTTGCACCGGGACTTGCATAAACATTTAATAGAAATATCAATATTTAAAAAGTTAAGCCTTATAAAAACGCTGCTTCAGCCGGAGCAGCGTTTTCTTCTAAAAGTTCAGGTACCGGACAGGCTTTCCTGATTCATGAAAGGATTCGATTTATGAAGAAAAAACCATTTAACTGGGGAACTTACATTACGATTATCGGCGTAGTCATCATATTTTTTATTATATTTACCGACACGGTAGACACCGTTTATATTCTTCCGGTTCTTGGCGCGTTGTGCCTCGTCTATGGCATATTCGGTCTCATCCAATCGAGAAATTCCAACGACGCCGGAATTGTGCAGCGCTCTGTACTGCAGCTTCTTTTGGGCGCATTTATTATCGCTCTGGGGATGATAGAGGCCCTGCATCTGAATTTATCACAGGATTTTTGGAATATTTTTCTGGTTATCATTATTGCTTTTGCCGTCATCTGGATATTCCTGAGACATAAAAGGTAAAAATCAGGCGGGCATACGCCCGCCGTCATCCTGCTATTCGTTTTCAAAAAGCGGCGTTGAAAAATACCGTTCCGCCGTATCGGGAAGAACTGTCACCACTGTCTTTCCCTCGCCAAGCTTTTCCGCCAGTTTCAGCGCTGCCGCCACATTCGTTCCGCTGGAAATGCCGCACATGATTCCTTCTTTTCGCGCCAGGTCTTTGGCTGTCTCAATTGCCTCCCTGTCCGTTACGATATATATATCATCATAAATCCGCTGGTTTAAAATATCCGGTATCACGCCGTCGCCAATTCCCATCTGCAGATGCGTCCCTATATTTCCGCCTGCCAGAATTGCCGCATTTTCCGGCTCCACAGCCCAGATTTCAATGTCAGGATTCTGCGCTTTGAGCACTTCTCCGATTCCGGTAATCGTGCCTCCGGTGCCAATACCCGAACAAAATCCGTCAATGCTTCCGGCTACCTGCTCCAGAATCTCCAGCCCGGTATGATGGCGGTGCGCCATCGGATTGGCAGGATTGGCAAATTGCTGCGGCACAAAGACATTTTCATCTTCCTCAGCCATACGGAGGGCTGTCTGCAGACATTCTTCGATACAGTCCCCGATATTTCCGGCGTCATGAATCAGAATTACCTCCGCACCATAATGGCGAACCAGCTTTCTGCGTTCCTCACTTACGGAATCCGGCATTATAATAATTGTACGATAACCCTTTACGGCTCCAACGAGAGCCAGACCGATCCCCTGGTTTCCGCTCGTCGGTTCCACAATGACCGTATCCTTATGAATCTTTCCTTCCCGCTCCGCCTGTTCAATCATATTATATGCCGTTCTTGTTTTAATAGAGCCTCCTACGTTAAGCCCCTCAAACTTCACTAAAACCTGTGCGTTTCCCGGTTTGTTCATTCGATTCAGGCGCACCATTGGCGTATGCCCGATTGCCTGTAACACATTATCATAAATCACTGTTTTTCCTCTCCTTTTTAGGGTTTTCCCGCTCGGTATAGTATAACCCCTAAAACAGAAAAACTCAATATTATTATTTTGTTGATTTTTCTATATGTAGTATCAAAAACCAGATTCAGCGGTTTTTATTCCGATTTTACATTGACTTATAATCCATATTGTTATACAATATGCATGTGTTTTGGCTTTCAAACTATTTTATTTTCAAAGTAACTGGAGGGGAAATTTTTATGTTGATGAAATCGGTTAAATTCAAAAATAAATCACTTACACTCCCCATTATACAGGGCGGCATGGGAATCGGCGTAAGCCGATGCCGTCTCGCCGGGGCAGTAGCAAAAGAAGGCGGAATGGGCGTAATTTCCACCGCACAAATCGGATATGATGAACCGGACTTTCCAAAACATCCGGAGGAAGCAAATCTGAGAGTCCTGCCGGAACAGATACGCCGGGCAAAGGAAACCGCCCGCGGAAAGGGACTGGTCGCAGTAAATATTATGGCTGTCACACAGCTCTACGGGACTTATGTAAAAACAGTCTGTGAAGCGGGGGTGGATGCGATTATTTCCGGCGCCGGGCTGCCCGTCGAGCTGCCAAAATACGCCGCCGGCTATGATGTTGCGCTTGCCCCCATCGTCTCAAGCGCCAAATCTGCAAATGTCATTTTGAAATATTGGGATAAAAAACATGGCTGCACCGCTGATTTTCTCGTAATCGAGGGACCGAAGGCCGGAGGACATCTGGGCTTTTCCCCGGATCAGCTAAGCCATATGGAAACAATGGATTATGATGATGAAATCAAAAAAATTATCGAGGTGAAGCGCTCCTTTGAGGAAAAATACCGGACATACATACCCGTATTTGTCGCCGGAGGCATGTTTAACCGGGAGGACGCCGCCCATGCGCTTGAACTGGGCGCAGACGGCATTCAGGCTGCCACCCGCTTTGTTGCCACCGAGGAATGCGACGCCAGCGACGCTTTCAAACAGGCGTATGTGAATGCAAAATCCGAAGATGTTGTGATCATAAAAAGTCCGGTGGGCATGCCGGGACGCGCAGTGCGCAATGCTTTTATCGACAGAATCACCGAAAATCCCGGTAAAGTCAGCTATTGCTTTAACTGCCTGAAGGCGTGCAAGCCGGCGGCTGCTCCCTACTGCATCACCCAGGCGTTAATCAATGCAGTAAAGGGCGATCTGGACAACGGCCTGATTTTCTGCGGTTCCAGGGTAGGGGAAATCGACAAAATCACCACCGTACCGGAATTGATGGCAGAACTCACTGTCTGAGGAGGTTTTGCGGCGGGGTTATGAAAGCCCCGCCAGCAAAACGCTTGCCGTCATTCCGGCGGCGGTCGCCGCAAGGGCGCCAGCCAGCGTCCAGCGGGTTTTGCGCACCTTCACCGTCATAAAATAAATACTCATCGTGTAAAAAATCGTCTCACTGCTGCTCATCATGATGGATGCAATCGTTCCAATACGGGAATCGGTTCCATGCTGCTGATAAATATCCACCAGCAGCCCAACCGCAGCCGAAGAAGAAAACATACGGACCACGGCAAGGGGAACTAACTGGGAGGGAAAGCCTATCTTGTCTGTGAAAAAACCGATTCCCCCCGCAATCCAGTCCAGAAATCCCGAAGCGCGCAAAATCCCCACCGCTGCCATCAGACCAGCCAGCGTCGGCAAAATGTCCACCGCTGTTTTCAGACCATCCTTCGCGCCCTTTATAAAATCAGAATAAACATTCTTCTTTGCAAGCAATCCTGCTGAAATAATTATCACGACCATCAGCGGAATAATCAGCTCCGAAACCAGTAACAGTATTTTCTGCATCTATACTCACTCCCCCACTAATATCCGCGTCTTTGGTCATAAAAAGACATTATTTTTGCGAAAAGTATTCCCACGCCCGTGGATATTGCCGTCGCCACAATTGCCGCTCCGACAATTCCGGTGGGGTTCGGTGAACCGTACTGGCTCCGGTAGGCAATAATTGTAACCGGAACCAACTGCAAGGATGAGATATTGAGCACGAGAAACGAGCACATCTCCGTAGAAGCCGCCTTTTCTCCCCTCCGGTCATCCCGGCAAATCCGATCCGCCGCAAAATCAAACCGATGCCCACAGGGGCTTTGCAGCGCCCGTGCATAAATCCGTTCCTGTTCCAATTCATCCAAATCTTTCATTGCCTGAAGACCGGCAGGCGTCGCCGCCCATCCCAATCCAAAAAAATTAGCGATACAGTTGGCTGCTATAGATTTACATGCCGGATGCTCCTTTGGTATCCGCGGAAACAGGAAATGAAGCAGCGGGTATATTTTTTCCGCCGCCTTTTCCATAACTCCGGCTCCTTCCGCAATCCGCATCAATCCCACCCAAAAGGCAAGCACGCCTGCCATTGTGATGCACAACGCCACCGCATCCTGGGCGGAATCTAACGCCGCGTCTGTCACGGACGCCAGATTTCCGGTGAAAGCTGCGTACACAATTCCAATTAATATCATAAAGGCCCATAAAAAATTCAGCATAACATGATTCTCCCAATTCAGGTTTATTCCATGTTATGCTGAATTTATAATATTTATAACACCGGTAACTTTTCCAATCTCTCTAATGTCTTTCATTTTTCCCATAATTCCTGAAAAATGCGCTGAGATTTGTCAGCGCTTTGACAAGCACTTCTGTCTGTTCCCGATTTAAACCGTTAAGCGTCGCCCGGATCATCTCGTCATGGAAATTTTTGTGATGATTGAAGGCTTTGACGCCTTTATCTGTCAGGGAAATCAAAACCACCCGGCGGTCCTTTTCACTGCGCACACGCCTGACATACGCCTTTTTCACCAGACTGTTAATTGCAATCGTCAATGTCCCCACCGTGACAGACAAATCCCTTGCAACAGCAGACATATTGCGCGGCTCATCAAGACCAATCGCCTCGATAATATGCATATCATTATTTGATATATCCTTAAATTCCTCTGTAATAATCGCTTTTGCTTCAATATCCATGATTTCATTAAAAAGCTTTACCAGAACATCATGAAGTGTTTCGTAACCGTCCAAGGCGCCCTCCAAATTTTCCAAATCGCCGTCTATAGTTTGTATATAAAATAGTTTGTATATAAAATAGTTTATATATAAAATAGTTTGTATATAGAATAATCTGATTATACAATACATTTTCACAGGAAGCAAGAAAGAATCTTCTGCAAACAAATCCCGATAAATCTTCCGCGAACAAATCCTGACAGGCTTCCTCAATCAAATCGTAATAACAAAGCTTTGCGCCGCATATGTTTATAAAAAAGCCAGGGACAGCCTATGAAACGCTTTCCAAAAAAAATCTGTTTTTCCACCACTCTCGCCTTCCTGCTTTTTGTGATAGCTATTTTCTGCGCACTGATTGTCAAATGTGCAGACGAGGATACCATTTCTCCAAATGCGCCCTATCCCGAAGAAGCAATGGAGGCTGACAGTACATTTATCTCCTATACGGAGGAGCTATTTCGCCAGGAAGCCTCCGCAAGCCTTTTAAATCTGCATTACACGCTGGAACAGCCGGAAAATTTCGGTATCACAGAATATAATACCGGTCTGGGGGAATATTCCGCAGACAATCCGCTGCACGCCGCCGCGTTTGCAGAAAATGTAAGTCATACGCTGGAGCAATTTGATACGGACATACTCTCCGTGGAAAACCGCCTGACGCTGGACATTCTCAAAGATTCCCTTATGCAGACAATGGACGCCGCCGCATTTTCCTATTATGAGGAACCCCTGCGCCCATCCACGGGGATCCAGTCAGAGCTCCCTGTTCTGCTTGCCGAGTATACCTTTCAGGATGCGCGGGACGTCACTGACTATCTCGAACTTCTATCCTGTATACCGGACTATTTTGCCTCGATCAGCCAATACGAACGGGAAAAATCTGACGCCGGGCTTTTTATGTCCGATTATGCCGCGGAAAAAATCATCTCCCAATGTACGGATTTTTCCGCATCAGGAGAGCAAAACTATTTAATATACACATTTGAACAAAAAACAGATTCCATGACAGACCTGACAGGTAATGAGCTTATGGACTATCAAAACCAAAACCGGGCAATTATCCTTGAAAAAGTTCTTCCCGCATTTCAGGCATTGGCGGACACACTCACGGAATTAAAAGACACCGGCACAAATCCTGCCGGGTTAAGCAATTATGAAAACGGAAAAGCCTACTATGAATATCTCGTACAAAAATCCACCGGAAGCAGCGATTCCGTTGAAAATCTGAAAGAACGGACAGAGAACCAACGCATTTCTGACCTGGCCGAAGCCGCCGCGCTGCAAAGCGGCAATCCCGGATTGGAAGATGAGATTAATCAGGCTGCCGCTCCCTGTGAGGCTCCTGAGGAAATGATAGAATATCTGAAAACCGCAATTTCGGAAGATTTTCCCTCTCCTCCCGAATGTCAAAGCGCCATAAAATATGTGGATGAGGCGATGGAGGACTATCTGGCGCCCGCTTTTTATCTGACTTCGCCGATGGATCACCTTACCGAAAATTCTATTTACATCAATCGAAAAAACAGCTACGAGGGGCTGCGCCTGTTCACAACGCTTGCCCATGAGGGTTATCCCGGACATTTGTACCAGAATGTCACCTTTTACAGCTATCATCCGGCGCTTATCCGCTCCATGCTGGGCTATTCCGGCTATGCAGAAGGGTGGGCTACCTATGTCGAAATGAAATCTTACCACTATGCCGGCATCTCTGAGGA
>CAZGMH010000055.1:0-11914 GCA_964526765.1 uncultured Eubacterium sp. | reverse complement strand
TTAGCGCCGTAGATTCGATTCGAAAAGATAAAAGTGAACGAACTTTGCCGAAAAGTTTTTGAAAATCGGACGATCGTTTGACAAAGATTTTTGCGCGGACGTTTTAGAATAACTCCCAGACTAAATATGTCAGGAGGAGAAATGATGAAACGATTTGATTTGAAGCAACTGGTTATCTGCATTCTGGCGGCGCTGTCATCCCGATTTGAGGTGGCGGGCGTACATCCCCTTGTGCCGGCTGTTTTTATGACGGGATTTTTGTCCGGGGTAAACCGGAGCCTGCTTTTTTTGTGTACGATCGGCGGGCTGATCGCGCTCGCCCCTGTCACGGCGGTCGTAAAATACGGGCTGGCGGTAATCCTGTCGGCGCTGCTGGTAAAATTTGCTGAGTGGTATTTTCAAAAATGCAGGACTTTTGCGGCGGCTGCCGCGGCCGGAATAGTGACGGCGGGGATTACCCTTTCCTGGGAGGCAATGCGGATTCCGAATACGTCGACCGTTATGATCGGGATTCTGGAAGGCGTATTTATTTATGGATTTGTGTACGTGTGTACCCGGCTTGCCCATCTGTTTCCCGACTGGGAACCTCAAATGCGGGTGAGCGTCCCGCCATATTACGGCGGGGGCGGGCAAAAGCTGAGCGAGTATGCGGAATCCTTTGAAAAACTGTCAAAGACGTTCCGCCAGATGAACCGCTATAAGGATGATTTTACAGCGGAGGAACTGAGCCGTATGCAGGGGGAAGTTACCGGGCGCGTATGCGCATCCTGCAGCCAGTGCGCCGTTTGCTGGGAAAATGAAGAAACGCCCATGTATCAGGTTTTGTACCGTTTCCTGCAGGCGCTGCAGAGGGGAAACGAAGCCGGGGAAAGTTCAGAGGAGCTCGGCAGGTACTGCCCGTATACGGAAGATTTGGCAAAGCAGGCGCTCCTGGTGCTTGAAAAGGCACATTTGAATATGGCATGGTATAACCGCCTGCAGGAAAACCGGGATGCGATCGCGCAGCAGCTGAACGCAATGGCGTATATTATGGAAGACTGCGCCAGGGAAGAACAGGATGTGACCGCGAGAGAAGGGAAAACGGCGGCGGCGATCCGGTATGCCTGGAAAGAGAGGGGCGTCGTCGCCGCGGATCTTCGGATTGTGGAAAGCTCCGGGGGAAAATTAAAAATCCTGTTTTATGGCAGGGCGAGAGGGAAAAAATGTATATCCGTCAGGGAAATGGCAAAAATAATCAGCAGTATAACGGGACGTGCCTTTGCGCCCGCCAGGGACAGCAAGGCGCTGCTGGGGGAAAAAAGCGTTTCCATCGTCTTTGCCGAGTCCTGCCGCCTCACGGCATATTACGGCGTTGCGCGGGCGGTGAGGGAGGACGAGCAGGTGTCCGGCGATAATTTTTCCTTTCAAATGCTGGATAACGGAAAATGCGTTATGAGCGTTTCCGACGGCATGGGGAGCGGTTACGCGGCTTGTAAAGAAAGCGAAATGGTGATAGATTTAACAGAGAAGTTTATGGAGGCGGGCTTCCGCCCGGATACGGCGCTTCGGATGATGAATTCTGCGATGGTAACTCATGGGGACAACAACCTGTTTTCCACAGTGGATCTGATGTATCTCGATCTGGACAGCGGAGAGGGGGAGTTCTACAAAATCGGGGCGGCGGTAACTTTTATCCGGAGCGGGAAGGAAGTCAGATGCGTGGATTGCGCCAGTATGCCGGCCGGCGTATTTACAAATCAGCAGGCGCCCAAACACAGCGAAACGCTGGGAGACGGCGATTTTGTGGTAATGGTTACGGACGGCGTGCTGGAGCATCTGCATGTGGAAGATCCCAGGGAGACTGTCATGGATATTATCAGCGCCGTTGATACGAACAATCCGGCGCAGTTTTCCAGGGAGGTATTGGAACAGGTATTGCTGTTCACCGGAGGGAGAGTGCGGGATGATATGACTGTTTTGACCGCAGGAATCTGGGAAAAATAAGAAACGGAGGACCTATGCAAAAGAAAATACAGATATTTCTGGAAAAATATCATATGATAGAAAAGAATGACCATATTGCGGCCGGAATTTCCGGCGGCGCGGACTCGGTCTGCCTGCTTCTGATTTTGAAGGAACTGCAGAAAACAATGGATTTCAGTCTGACGGCGGTGCATGTGGAGCATGGAATCCGCGGGGAAGAGAGCCTTCGGGACGCGCAGTTTGCCAAAAATTTCTGCCGGAAGCATCAGATCCCTTTTCTCTCCTTTTCCGTAGATGCGCCGGGCAGGGCGAAAGAAAAGCATGAAACCCTGGAGGAGGCGGCGAGGGAGCTGCGTTATGAATGTTTCCTCGAAGCGTGCAGGCAGTGCGGCGGAAACAAGATCGCGGCAGCCCATCATGGGGATGACTGTGCGGAAACCGTACTGTTTCATCTGAGCCGGGGGACCGGGATCCGCGGGCTGTGCGGGATCGTCCCCATACGGAAATGCGGGGAGGAAACGGGCGTTTCGGTTATCCGTCCCCTGCTCTGCGCAACGAGGGCCGAGATCGAGGCTTATCTGAAAGAACGGGGGCAGGAATACTGTACGGACAGCACAAACGGCGACGTTTCCCTGACGAGGAACCGTATCCGCAGCAGGGTTCTGCCGGAACTGATATCCGTCAATCCCCAGGCTGTGCAGCATATAACCCGCACGGCGGGATATCTGGAGGAAATCTGTGATTTCATCGACCGGGAAGCGTGGGAGCGGGGAAAAGAGGGCGTAATCTTTACTTACGAAAGCGGGGAAGTCTGCGAAATACGCATTTTCAGGGAGCAGTTTATGCGGCTTCATCCCGTTTTGCAGAAAAACCTGATCCACCGTCTTTTAGGGCAGGCGGCGGGAAGCCGCAAAGATATTGCCGCGCCGCACATCGAAGCGGTCTGCGCCCTGTTTGAAGCCGGGACAGGAAAAATGCTGTCTTTGCCGTACGGGGTGCAGGCGAGACGTGAGTATGACGCGGTATTGCTGCAGCGCCGGAAGTATGCCCCAGGGCAGGCGGAAAAACCGGATGGACGGGAGATGGATCTTGTGATTCCGGGGGAGAGCGTGTGGTATGACGGCCGGAAGATATGGACGGAAATATTAGAATTTGACGGAAATTGTAAAAAAATTCCTCAAAAAATGTATACGAAATGGTTTGATTATGATAAAATAAAAAATACTGTTCGGGTCAGGACACGGCGGCCGGGAGATTACCTGCAGGCGGACGCGTCCGGCGGCCATAAGAAACTGAAGAATTTTTTTATTGACGCGAAAGTCCCGCAGGATCAGCGCGATGAGATCCTTCTGCTGGCAGAGGACAGGCACATTTTGTGGGCGGTGGGTTATCGCATCAGCGAAGCATATAAAATAACGCAAAAGACAAAGCGTATACTGTCCGTATGCGTAGATGGAGGGAAAAACAAAAATGGGTGAATCGATCCGCGTACTGCTTACCGAGGAGGAAGTAGACAGAAAGATAAGGGCGCTTGGGGCTCAGATCAGTGAAGATATGAAAGGAGAGCCGCTGAAAGTTATCTGTATTTTAAAGGGCGCAAGCTTTTTTGCCTGTGAACTGGCAAAACGCATTACCGTGCCTCTTTCCATTGATTTCATGTCTGTGTCCAGTTATGGGAACGGGACGGAATCATCAGGAACGGTGCGGATCGTCAGGGACATTGACAGTCCTGTTGAGGGAGAGAATGTGCTGATTGTTGAAGATATCATTGATTCCGGTTATACGCTGGACTTCCTGCTGAAGCATTTCAAAGACCGGGGGGCAAAAAGCGTCCGCCTGTGCGCGCTGCTCAGCAAACCGGACCGCAGGGTCGTGGAAGTCCCGGCAGACTATATCGGATACGAGATACCGGATGTGTTCGTGGTGGGATATGGCCTTGATTATGCGCAGAGATACCGCAATCTGCCATATGTCGGCGTGATAGAATTTGATTAGAAAAGAAGGAGGACCTTGAGATTGAAACGAAATGTTAGAGGCCTTGGAGTATATATATTTATTTTATTGATTATTTTGTTTGTATGGTACTCTTTTGACGCAAAGGGATTCTCGGCAAATACCTGTACTTATGCGGAGTTTCAGGAGGCTTTAGAGGAGGAACAGATCGAATCCGTTACCATCAAGCAGAATGAGGAAGTGCCGACCGGCGTAGTAACCTTTACAATGAAAGACGGCGACAGGGGGCAGCTCAGCGTATCCGATGTAAAAGAGACGGAAAGCCTGCTCGCGGAAAATGACTTTACGGATTATACGTTAAAGGACGTACCGGGAGAGAATATCCTGGTTTCCATTCTGCCGACGATCCTGGTTATTATCGTTGTGATCTTCCTGTTTATGATGATGTCCGGCCAGTCGGGGGGCGGCGGCAATGCGAAGATGATGAACTTCGGAAAGAGCCGCGCGAAGCTGACGACCGGGGAAAATGTGAAAGTGAAATTTACGGACGTGGCGGGGCTTCGCGAGGAAAAAGAAGAACTGGAGGGAATGGTCGATTTCCTGAAAGACCCTGCGAAATATACAAAGCTGGGCGCGAGGATCCCGAAAGGCGTGCTGCTCGTGGGACCGCCCGGTACGGGCAAGACGCTGATCGCGAAAGCGGTCGCCGGAGAGGCGGGCGTGCCGTTTTTCAGCATTTCCGGTTCCGACTTTGTGGAGATGTTTGTCGGCGTCGGCGCATCCCGTGTCCGCGACATGTTTGAAGACGCCAAAAAACACGCTCCGTGTATCGTATTTATCGACGAGATCGACGCGGTCGGACGCCGCCGGGGGACCGGTATGGGCGGAGGCCATGACGAGCGCGAACAGACCTTGAACCAGCTCCTTGTGGAGATGGATGGTTTTGGCGTAAATGAAGGAATTATCGTGGTAGCCGCGACAAACCGTGTGGATATCCTTGACCCGGCGCTGCTGCGCCCGGGACGTTTTGACAGAAAAGTATATGTGGGCCGCCCGGACGTGGGAGGCAGGGAACAGATTTTAAGCGTCCATGCAAAAAACAAACCGCTCGGTGATGATGTGGACCTGAAACAGATTGCCCAGACAACCGCCGGATTTACAGGGGCCGACCTGGAAAACCTGCTGAATGAAGCGGCGATCATTGCCGCTAAGGATCAACGGAAGTATATCTGCCAGGACGATATCAGGAAAGCGTTTATCAAAGTCGGCATCGGCGCGGAGAAGAAGAGCCGGATCATTACGGAAAAGGAAAAACGGATCACCGCTTTCCACGAGGCGGGGCACGCGATCCTGTTCCACGTACTGCCGGATGTGGGACCGGTGTATACGGTTTCCATCATACCTACCGGCGTCGGCGCGGCGGGATATACCATGCCGCTGCCGGAAAAAGACGAGATGTTCCATACGAAGGGACAGATGCTCCAGGAGATCATCGTCGATCTGGGCGGCCGTGCGGCGGAAGAATTAATCTTCGGCGACGTCACCACCGGCGCGTCTCAGGATATCAAACAGGCGACAGCGCTGGCAAAATCCATGGTAACGAAATACGGTATGTCTGAGAGCATCGGACTGATCAATTACGATAATGATGATGATGAGGTATTTATCGGGCGCGACCTGGCGCATACGAGAGGATACAGCGAGGACATAGCGTCGCGTATCGACAGGGAGATCAAGCGGATCATGGATGAATGTTACGCCAGGGCAAAAGGAATCATCAAAGAGCATGAAAGCGTACTGCGCCGGTGCGCCGGACGCCTTCTGGAAAAAGAAAAAATAGGCAGGGATGAATTTGAGGCTTTGTTTGAAGAACCGGCGTCTGCTGAGGAAGCCTTTGTGGAAAGTTGACATATCTTTGTTACACTTTCTGTATAAAATCGAGAGGGTTACTGCGGGGTTATGGTAAAAATGCATAAAAAAACCTTGATAAAATTGTCAAGTTTATGCACACTTATTTGCGGGGATTTGCTATTATAATAACTGTAAATACCCCCAATACATTATATAGTTTTTTACTATCCCCATAGTAAAAAATACCTTCTCCTTTAGTAAAGAGGCAGCAGAACGACGGCTGCCTCTTTTTGCTTTCACAGGAAATTGCTTCGCAATATTCCCGTGGAATGAAAGCCCTGCGGGCAGGGATTCGGAAATGAATGATGTCAGCAAAGCCGATCCGGATCCCGCGCCAGGACCCGCGGGCGAGTCCTGGCGCATTCTTGAAATGAAAGAGGATAAATAGTTATGAAATATGACTCAATACAGCATTTTAACAGTATGGAAAGATATATTATGCAGATGCGGCCGATTCTGCGCAAAACCGCCCTGTTCAGCGACGGGACGGCGGATTACCGCATCCCGCCGGAACCGGAGGCCAATACGAACGTCCGTATCCGTTTGCGTACCGCGGCAAATAATGTAGATTTCGCGCTGCTCTGCCACGGTGAAGAAAAGATAGAAATGGAATTGGCCGAGCGCAACCGGGAGTTTGACTATTATGAGACGGAGGTTTCCCTCGGAGAGGAAAAATATAATTATTATTTTGAAGTGATTTCCGGGACGGTCCGCTGTGTTTACGACAGGGCGGGCGTGGCGCGGGAACGCCGTCCCCAGTATGAATTTTCCATTGTACCGGGATTTTCGACTCCCGCGTGGGCAAAGGGCGCGGTTATGTACCAGATTTTTACGGACCGCTTCTGCAACGGGGATGAGAACAACGACGTAATAAATGGAGAATATTATTATATCGACCGCCAGGTGAAAAAAGTGGAGAACTGGGATAAATGTCCCGAAGATTTTGACGTGGCGAATTTTTACGGGGGAGATCTGGCGGGCGTCCTGTCAAAGCTTGACTATCTTCAGAAGCTTGGGGTGGAAGCGCTCTATTTTAATCCGCTGTTCGTATCGCCGTCCAGCCACAAATATGACACGCAGGATTATGATTATATCGACCCTCATTTCGGCGTTATATGCGAGGACGGAGGCGAACCGCTGCCCGAGGGATGCGCGGACAATTCCCGGGCGTCGGTTTATAAGGCGCGCGTTACAAGCAAAAAAAATCTCGAGGCGGGCAACCAGCTTTTTATCAAACTGGTGGAGGAAGCGCACAAAAGGGGAATGCGGGTGATCCTCGACGGCGTATTTAATCATTGCGGTTCTTTCAACAAATGGCTGGATAAGGAGAAAATCTATGATGAATGTGAGGATTTTGAGCCGGGCGCGTATACGGTAAAGGAAAGTCCGTACCACAACTATTTCCGCTTCCAGAATGAGAATGCTTTCCCGGACAATTTTACGTATGAGGGATGGTGGAGCCATGATACGCTTCCGAAATTAAATTACGAGGATTCCCCTGAACTGGAGGAATATGTCCTGAATATTGCAAAAAAATGGGTGTCCCCGCCTTATAACGCGGACGGATGGCGTCTGGACGTGGCTGCGGATCTCGGGCACAGCGCGGACTATAATCACAGATTCTGGAAAAAATTCCGCCATGCGGTCAAGGAGGCGAATCCGGATGCGCTGATCCTGGCGGAGCATTACGGCGACCCAAAGGAATGGCTGCAGGGGGATGAATGGGATACGGTTATGAATTATGACGCGTTCATGGAGCCGGTCACATGGTTTTTGACCGGAATGGAAAAGCACAGCGACGAATATAAGGAGTATATGCTGGGAAACATCGAGAATTATGAAAACTCCATGATCCATTATATGTCGAACTTTATGACCCCGTCGCTCCAGTGTTCCATGAACCAGCTTTCCAACCACGATCATTCCAGGTTCCTGACAAGGACGAACCACAAAGTCGGCCGGGCGTCGCAGCTCGGCACAAAGGCTGCCTCCGAGAACGTCAACAAGGGGGTGCTGAAAGAAGCGGTCGTGATCCAGATGACATGGCCGGGCGCCCCGACCCTTTATTATGGGGACGAGGCGGGGCTTTGCGGGTTTACGGATCCGGATAACCGCAGGACTTATCCATGGGGGAACGAGGATCGGGAGCTGATCCGCTTCCACCGGGATATGATACGGATCCACCGGGAAAACGCCGCCCTGCGCACAGGTTCCGTCAAATTCTTAAAGGGCGAGAAGCACGTGCTCTGCTACGGGCGCTTTAACCGTGAGCAGCAGTTTGTGGTAATTATCAATAATGACAGCTACTCCAGGACGGCCGACCTGAGCGTGAGTTCCGTGGGCGTTCCGAAAGAATGCGAGATGGTCCAGGTGATGTACACCACGGAGAGCAATTATTCCGTACTTCCGGTGGAGTATGCCGTTTCCGGCGGACATTTTAAAATCACCCTGCCAAAATTTTCCGCTGTAGTATTAAAGCATGAGAGCGAAGAAGAATTCTGACAGGCGCAGTGAAATTTTAGCAGGCGCAGTAAAATTTTAACGGTTGCCTGTTTGCAAAAAAGGTATTATACTGTCTTTAACACAAAAAAGGAGGTAAAGCCATATGGCGCAGATAACGAAAGACACTATGATCGGCGAACTGCTCCGCGATCAGGAAAATATCGAGAGCATTGCCGAAGTATTGTTTGGAATCGGGATGCATTGTCTTGGATGCCCCTCATCCCAGATGGAGACCATTGAGCAGGCCGCTATGGTCCACGGCATCGAGCCGCAGGAACTGGTAGACCGTCTCAACGACGTTATCGCATAAGAGATGACGCGGCATTTGTTAAAATTTTCTTAAATTTTTTCTTGAAAAACTATTTTAATATTGCTTTCAGGGGGGGCACAGGTTATAATGATAATTATATATACGTAAATCATGATGAGCCGCCCCGCAGTCAGGCTGCGGGGAATAAGCCCCTGAGAAATGAAGTTCCGGCTGATTTACAACAAATCAGTTATTATGATGTTAACCAGCCGGCCGCCCTGCGGGAAAAGAAGGAATAACATATGACAGATAAAGAGTTCCGGCATATGAGCCGGGTGGATCTGATCGAGATAATCTATAAATTACAGAAATCTGAGAAATTGCTGCGGGAAGAAAATGAATCGCTCAGGCAAAAGCTTCAGGAGCGGCACATCACCGTTTCCGAGGCCGGCTCGATTGCGGAGGCCGCCATCGCCCTGAACGGCGTCATGGAGGCGGCGCAGGCTGCGGCGGATCAGTATCTCCTGGAAGTGCGCACAAAGAAGGACAGCATGGAGTCCGAGGCCGCACAGACACTGGAGACTGCAAGAAATGAGGCCGCGCAGATCCTGGGAGCGGCAAAAACGGAAGCCGCACAGACGCTGGGAGACGCGGAAAGCGAGGCCGCACAGACGCTGGGAGCGGCAAAAAGCGAGGCCGCGCAGATCCTGGGAGCGGCAAAAAGCGAAGCCGCGCAGACGCTGGAAAACGCAAAGACTGAGTCCGCCCGCCAGTGGCAGCTTTTCAGGGAAAAGACAAAGCAGCTTCTCGATTCCTATGAGGTGCTGCGCACCATACTGGAGCCGGGCAGCGGAAAGAACCATATGGGAGCGGGCGCTTCATGAGGGGAAAAAGGAAGAACGGAGAGATCCCGATCCCCATGCCGGAACAGGTCGAGGAGGAACGCTTCCGGCTGAAGAAAAGGAGAAGATTCTGGCGCGTCCTCGGGAACACTGCGGCTATCCTGCTGGTGGTCGCGGCGGCGGCGGTGCTGCTTGTGACATTGTTCCTGCCGGTACTGCAGGTTACGGGTACAAGTATGGAGCCGACCCTCAATGACGGGGACGTGATCGTGCTGGTAAAGACCAGTGATTTTGAGACAGGGGATTTATGCGCCGTCCGGGTTTCGGGCAATGTGCTGCTGAAGCGCATGATTGCCGGTCCGGGCGACTGGGTAAATATTGACAGCGAAGGAAATGTATATGTAAACGGGGAACTGCTGGATGAGCCTTATGTGACGGATAAGGCGTTAGGTATATCCGATATCGAATACCCATGTCAGGTTCCTGAGAGTTGTATATTTGTAATGGGTGACCACCGGAGCGTTTCGGTGGACAGCCGGAGCAGTGAAGTAGGATGTATATCATATGACCATGTGATTGGCCGTGTAGTGATCCGGATATGGCCGTTGAAAGGCGTATCCCGGGTATCTTAGGAAGTGATAATATGTTGAACATGGTGGAAAATGATTTGAGACGGCTGCGGGAAAAACGTGCCCGGCAAAAGAAAATAGCGGCAGCGCTTATATGCCTGTCGCTCATTGTGGCGGGCGGAACCGGCTGGGCTCTGCATATCGATGGGGAGAGCCAGACGGGCGTGACTTACTGCGGCATCCAGGAACATCAGCATGACGATACCTGTGTGCAAAAGACGCTGGTCTGCGGCTATGATACGCAGGAAGCCGCGGGAGCGGAACCGTCACAGGCAGCCGCCCATGTTCATACGGACGCCTGCTATGAGACGCAGGCTGTCCTTACCTGTATAAAGACGGAACATCAGCACAGTGACGCCTGCTATGAGACGCAGACGGCGCTGACATGTACGCAAACCGCGCACACCCACAGCGCGGAAGCCGGATGCTATGACGCGGACGGAAACCTGGTGTGCGGCATTCCGGAGCACACCCACAGCGCGGAAGCCGGCTGTTATACAACCGAACGGACGCTGATCTGCAATATACCGGAGCATACGCACTCACAGGAGAATGGCTGTTACGCCATGGAATCCGTTCTGACGTGCGGCCTGGGGGAAAGCGTCGCCGGGACTTCTGCAAGCCAGACGGAAACCTCCGGCCACGTCCATACGGACGAGTGCTACGAGACAACTTATATTTGCGGGTATGATTATGAACATACGCACACCTTGTCCTGCTATTCCAATCCGGACGCTGATGTGGAAACGGCCGCGGACTGGGAGCAGACTTTCGCGGGTGCGGAACTGACCGGGGATTTTGCCGGAGATCTGATTGCCGTTGCGAAAACCCAGCTGGGCTATACCGAGAGCGCAGACAACTATCAGGTAGTAACGGACGGCGCGGGAAACGAAACGACCCGGACCAAAGGCTATACCCGTTATGGGGCGTGGTATGGGAACCCTTACGGGGACTGGTGCGCCATGTATGTCTCTTTCTGCCTGCATTACGCGAATATCACCGGCGAAATGCTGCCTTATAACGCTTCCTGCCAGAGCTGGATCGAGAGGCTGTCACAGGACGACCTTGGCTTCTATGAGCCTGTCTATGCGGAGAAACTGGACGAAAACGGCGGCCCCATCCTGGACGGGGACGGCAGTCCCGTCATGGAACGCAGCGGCTACACCCCGGAAATGGGCGACCTGATTTTCTTTGACTGGGACAGCGACGGAAGCGCCGACCATGTGGGCATCGTGGAAGAACTGGAAATTGAGGAAAAGACCGGGGAAGACGGAACGCTTTCTTATGAATATACGGTTCATACCATTGAGGGCAACAGTTCGGACAAAGTTGCCCGGCGGGAGTATGACCTGGAGGATCAGGATATTATGGGCTATGGCAGCCTCTACAGCGCTTACCTCTATGCTGTGGATAAGGGCATGATCGAAGACGGAGCGGTTACCCGCCTGACTGCCGAAACGGAGGACGGGATCGCTTTTTCCGCCATCGGTGAGCTGCCGGAGGGAGCCGAACTGTCCGTCAGTCCCCTGACTGCGGAGCAGGACACTTATATTGAAGAGAACTTCGGCCTGAGCGGAACTTTCTACGACATAAAGATCATGCTGGACGGCGAAGAATATCAGCCGGAGAAAACGGTACGCATTTCTGTGTCCGGATTGGGTTATGACGCCCGTGACGCCCTTACCGGCTGCCACCTGACGGACGTCAGCGCCGATACCCTGATGGATGTGGACGCGGCGGATGTAAGCGTGGAGCAGGTAGAAGTGGACAATACCGGAAACCGGATCGGCTTCGGCGCGGGCGGTTTCTCCATTTACGGGATCAGTCTTGCCAGCGACGAAGGGGACGATACTGCGGCGCAGACG
>CAZGMH010000054.1:0-11922 GCA_964526765.1 uncultured Eubacterium sp. | reverse complement strand
AATATTTTTGTGTATTGTAAACCGGAAAATGGATGAATGGAAGAAACAGGATCCATATATTCATATTAGAAACAGGAGGAAACTTATGAAATATCCCGAATTTTTACAGAAAAACGGAACAATCGGTTTTGTGGCGCCGTCATTTGGATGCAGCATTGAACCATATAAGTCAGCGTTTCAGAATGCGCAGAAGAAGTTTAAAAAATGCGGCTATAAATTGGAGCTTGGGCCAAACTGCTATGAGGGCAGCGGTGTCGGAATCAGCAATACGCCGGAAAAATGCGGCAGAGAGCTGATGGAGTATTACTGTTCGGACAGCAATGATGTGTTAATTTCCTGCGGCGGCGGAGAGTTGATGTGCGAGGATTTGCCATATGTGGATTTTAATTTGATAAAAGAAGCAAAACCGAAGTGGTACATGGGCTATTCTGACAATACAAACATGACATTTTTGCTGACAACGCTTTGCGATACGGCCGCTATCTATGCGCCCTGTGCGGCGGCATTTGGCATGGAACCGTGGCATCCGTCTATTCAGGATGCATTTGATGTGCTTACCGGAAAAAGCCTGACAGTAAAAGGATATGATATGTATGAGAAAGAGGGATTAAAAGATGAAGAAAATCCTCTGGTACCGTACAATGTGACAGAACCCTGTCTTCGAAAAAAGGTCCCGGATCAGGACATCCGGATGGAGGGGCGTCTCATTGGCGGCTGTCTGGATGTGCTCACTTTACTGTTGGGAACAAAATATGACAAAGTAAAAGAGTTCACAGAGCGGTACAAAAAAGACGGGATTATCTGGTTTTTGGAGGCATGTGATCTGAATACGATGGGTATCCGCCGGGCGCTCTGGCAGATGGAGCAGGCGGGATGGCTTTCCAATGTGAAAGGTTTTCTCATTGGCAGACCGTATTGTCACGGAGAGGCATTCCTTGGCCTCGACCAGTATGATGCTGTGACCGGAATACTGGGAAAATATGATGTGCCGATTATTATGGATTTGGATATTGGACATATCCCTCCGGCGATGCCGCTGATTTGCGGAAGTTATGCGAAAGTAAAATCAGCGGGAAACGATATTTCCGTTGAAATGATGTTAAAATAGAGCGGGGAATAATGGGCGGCTGTCTGGAAAATAAATTCCAAACAGCCGTTTCCCAATCAGAAATCTGTTTTTATTTCCTGTAATGGATACTACGAAAATGTACGCTTGCAGAGACGGGTCATCTCGATAAAATCATCTTGCAGATAGGATTTCCCAAGGCAGAAAATTTCTGCTCATATTCTGTCATGACATTGCCCTTATTCAGTTCTTCGTCATGATGCAGGTCCCAGGTAAAGGCGTCCAGACGCCATCCGGCGGGTTCTGCCTGTTCCAGTGAAAATTGGAACAGACCTTTATTATCCGTTTTAAACTCTACCTGTCCATTCCCTTTTAGAATTTTATCATATCGTTTTAAAAACTCCTGTGACGTCAGGCGGCGTTTTGCGTGGCGGTCTTTCGGCCAGGGGTCGGAGAAGTTTAAGTAGATTCGGTCAACCTCATCCTTTTCAAACATGGAGCAGATATTTTCTGCATCCATGCGGATAAAACGGAGATTGGCGGGCAAAGTCTCCATGACGTCTGTTTTTTCCAGAGCCCGCACCAGGACGCTGGAATATTTTTCAATGCCGATATAATTAATGTCCGGGCGCTGCAAAGCTAAAGTTGTAATGAACTGTCCTTTGCCCATGCCGATTTCGATAAAAATCGGGTGGTCATTTCCGAAAATCTTATGCCAGTTCCCGGCCTGAGGATTTTCTTCTGATATACATAATTTATGATCCGCTATCGCTTCCCTGGAACCGGGAACATTCCGTAATCTCATATAAAAACCTCTTTCATTTGCGTAATCGGTAATTATTTTACTATAAACAGGTAAAAAAAGGAAGTTAATCTTTGACTAAATTCTATAGATGTGGCATACTTAAAACAGTATGTTATTCAGGCTTAAAAAAATAAATTCATTATGGAGCATAAATATGAGAAAAATTTGGAAAAAACTGGCGATTATGATTCTCTGTGCCTCGATAGTAATGATTGGTTTTGGAAATATAACGGCAAAAGCAGAAGAAGTACAGGTTTCATGGCCGGTCGGTCCTGCGGTGGAGGCGCCGAGCGCCATTGTTATGGAGGCGTCCACAGGAACGGTTCTTTATGAAAAAGATGCGGATGCGGTTCATTATCCGGCGAGTATTACAAAGATTATGACTACACTTCTGGCGTTGGAGAACAGCTCGTTGGATGAAGTGGTTACTTTTTCGGAAGATGCGGTGTATAAAAATGAAGGGAATACATCTCATATTGGGCGGGATATCGGTGAAGAAATGACGATGGAGCAATGTCTCTATGCGGTTATGCTGGAGTCGGCCAACGAATGTGCCTATGCGGTAGCGGAACATGTATCGGACGGCCACTATGAGGAATTCATCAATATGATGAACGAGAAAGCAGCGGAGCTGGGATGTACAAATACGCATTTTAACAACTGTAATGGTTTGCCGGATGAGAACCATGTGACCACATGCCGGGATATGGCGCTGATTGCGCGGGCTGCCATTGAAAACAGCATGTTCCGCCAGATTACAGGGACGGTAAGATATACGATTCCGCCGACAAATAAACACAGTGAAGAAACCTATTTGAATAATCACCATCAGATGATCAGCGCCCACATTACGCGAAAAAATCTGTATGAGTATTGCATCGGCGGAAAGACGGGTTATACAAATGCGGCGGGGAGCACCCTTGTATCTTATGCGGAGAAGGACGGAATGACGTTGATCTGCGTTGTAATGCAGTGTTCCGGAACGCATTATACCGATACCCGAACCCTTTTTGATTATTGTTTTGAAAACTTTAAAATGTGCAATGTTGCCCAGAATGAGACAAGATACCAGAACAAACAGAGCAATGAGTCCTCCCTGTTCCTGGAAGGGGACGCTTTTGCCCAGTTGGACCCCGATGCACAGATCGTATTGCCGGCGACGGCGGAGTTTTCGGATACGCAAACGCAGGTAAGCGCTGACAATACCTCTGATAATGTGCTTGGAACACTTATTTATACTTACGATGGACGCCAGGTAGGTTCGGCGGATGTGGTGACGACGGGAGCCACGGTAACTCCATATGAATTTGGCGGGAGGACGGAAGCATCGGCAGAGGCATCTCAAACGTCGGTACCGCAGGAGGAGCAAACGGGAAAGCCGGATAGTAAAACAGGCTTCCTGAAAAAGTTTGCCTCGGAGAATAGCTTTAAAAAGATTCTCGGGATTTTAATTGCTGTGGGTATAGCGGCTGCTGCCGTATTGGTAATCTGGTATTTTTATAATAATGTTTACCGTATCTGGCGCAGAAGAAAACGCCGGGAGAAACGTTATAAAACCATTAAAAACAACCGGAAGTGGAACAAACGCGGCCGCCGCCGCAGATAAAGTTATTCTGAAGGAGGTACAAGATAGTATGAATTTATTTTCACCGGCTGAAATAGCCCGGAATTATATAAAGACAGGCAGGGGAAAGGTAAATACGCCCGCCGGCAAGATGCTGGTTCTGGCAATTATGGCGGGAGCGTTTATTGCGTTTGGCGGCGTCGCGGCGACTACGGCGGCAGTATCGGCGCCTTATGCATCTGTGGGGAAACTGGTAGGAGCGCTGGTATTCCCCGGAGGCTTGACGATGGTGCTGCTGGCAGGAAGTGAATTGTTTACCGGGAATAATCTTTTGGTGATTCCGCTTTTGGAAAAAGAAATTTCATTAGCGGGGATGCTGAAAAACTGGATCGTAGTATATATTGGAAATTTTATTGGCTCATGCCTGGTGGGGGCCGGAGTTGTTTATTCGCATCAGATAAGCCTTTTTGACAATGGATTGGCGGTATCGGTACTTTCCACAGCAGCTTCCAAGTGTTCCCTGTCCTTCGGGGATGCGTTTATACGGGGAATTTTATGTAATTTTCTGGTTTGTATTGCCGTATGGATTTCCTTTGCCGCAAAGGATGTGGTGGGAAAAATTGCCGGGCTCTTCTTTCCGATTATGATATTTGTGCTTTGCGGTTTTGAACACAGTGTGGCAAATATGTACTTTATCAGCGCGGGGATTTTTGCAAAAACAGTTCCGGCGTTTGCCTCGGCAGCTTCGGAAGCGGGAGTGGATTTGGATGTGATTTCCTGGGGAAATTTCCTGGGGAGGAATCTGCTTCCGGTAACGTTGGGAAATATTGTCGGAGGCGCTGTTTGCGTGGGGTGTGTGTATTGGTTTCTTTACCTGAGGGAAACAAAAAAACAGCAATTTGTGCAAAAATGAAAACAATGTGAAAAAAATGCCAAAAATTGAGTAAAAAATGATAAAAAAAGAGTATCACAGGCATGAAAATTGTGCAAATCATCCATCTCTTTCCATAGAGACCACAGGCAATTTTGACATTTTGAATTGACTTTTTGGCGAATCTGGATTATTATTAAAATAATGGCTTTGCAGGCAAAGGAGAAGCGAAGGCAGAAATGCTGACAGGTTTATAGGTTCCCTGTCAAATAACCTAAATACATAATTAAAGGAGATAATTTTATGGAAAAGAAAAAAACAGGCGCCCTGAATCTGGGTGCGAAGGGTCTTGGGATTGTTATCCTCGCTTTCCTGACATGTTACCTCTATTCAGCCCTTACGTCTGATTCGTTAAACGTTACGGTCGGCGTATTTGGAGGGATGGGGCTGAACACAAATGTTATCTATACATTGTCATCGGTAGCGACGATCTGCGGTATCGTTGGATCGATTGTGTTCGGTAAGATTTCCCAGAACAGGCTGCGCGCCACCTGGGCGGTTGCAATGATACTGACAGGTGTTTTTGCACTTATCTGGTCACGTGCGGCGAGCGCAGCGATGGCAGGAAATGCCGGCATGGGTCTGGTATTGTATGCAATCGGTTATCTGGTATGCTATACGTTAGTATTGGTTTCCGCTATGCTGATGAGCTTTAACATCATGGCAAACTGGTTCCCGAAAAAACGTGGCGTTGCCCTCGGTATCGCTACGGCAGGTTTCCCGCTTTCCGCGGCAACGACGACAGCCGTATGTTCAAGTTTCGCGGCAAACATCGGCATGTTCTATATCGTTTACGGTATCATTGCCATTGTTATCGGCATCGTTATTTTCCTGTATGCGAGGGATTTCCCGGAAGAGAAAGGCGCATACCCGGATAATGACAAGGATTTCGATTTTGAAACTGCCAAGAAAGAGCATGCGGCAAACCTGGAATATCTGAAAACGTCCAAATGGACGATTGGCAAGGTCCTGAAAACCGGACGCACATGGCAGATCTGGATTGGTATCTGTATTACGGGTTTCCTTTCCATGGGTATCATGGCAAACTTCATGAACAAATTTATGGAGCAGGGATATGAACTGGGACAGATTCTCGGAATGCTGGCAATTGTTGGCGTTGTAGCGATTCCGGGTTCCATATTTATCGGCTGGCTGGATGTTAAGATTGGAACAAAGGGAGCGGCTATCGTGGATGGCATTCTCGCAGTTCTGGCAGTAGCCCTCAATATTCCGAACGTTACCGTATTACATTATATTTCCCTGCCTCTGCTGGCGATTATGCTTGGCGGTTCTTCCAACATGATGACGTCTGTTACGGCGGCTATCTGGGGGCGTTACGATTTCCAGAATGCATTCCGTGTGATTCAGCCGCTGAATGCAATTATGACCGGTATCGGTATTACTGTGGTAGGTATCGTTGGAAGCAACGTTAGTTATCTTGCGGCTTACAAGGTAATGCTGGTAATGGCTATCGTTGCTCTGATTGTGACAATCTTACTGAAAGTTGAACCAATCGACAAGGATGTACGGTAGAAAATACAAGTTTTAGCCTTTGCGTATGCTCAAATGCCTTAGTTTTACAGAGTATGAAAATATCATAGGTTTATTGGAAGTGGTACGGTATTGTGTACCACTTCCTTTTTTTAAAAAAATTGCTTCACAATATTCTTATGTGAAGCGGGCGGGTTTTGTATTTTGCTGCGGGGTAAATCCCTCTCATATAATTTACAAGCGGTAACATGCATGATAAAATATGGGGGCAGGAGGATAAGCGATGGAAAATTATCTGGATTTGGCATTGGCAGCATACGCAGAAACGGATTATTATCCTTTTCATATGCCGGGACATAAAAGGCAGAAACTGGGAGACTGGACGCCGGAGCAGATTGATATCACGGAAATTGACGGATTTGACAATCTGCATCATGCCGACGGGATCATCCGTGAGGCACAGGAACGTCTTGCCCGGATCTTTGGGGCGGATCAAAGCTTTTTTCTGGTCAATGGAAGCACGTCGGGGATACTGGCGGCTATCTGCGGTTCAGTAAAAAAGGGCGGCAGGGTCCTGGTGGGAAGAAACAGCCATAAAGCGGTTTACCATGCGGCATATCTGATGGAGTTAAAGACGGAATATTTATATCCGAATCAAACGGAATCTGGTATCCAGGGGAGCATTATGCCGGAACAGGTACAGCAAAAACTGGAGGAATTTTCCGATATAGCGGCAGTGGTTATAACATCCCCTACTTATGACGGAGTAGTTTCTGATATAAAGACGATTGCAGGAATTGTGCATGGACACGGAATCCCGTTGATTGTCGATGAAGCACATGGAGCGCATTTTGGCTTTTCGGAAGCGTTTCCCGAAAAAGCGCTGGCGCATGGAGCGGATTTGTGCATCGAGAGCCTGCACAAAACATTGCCGTCCTATACGCAGTCTGCCGTGCTTCATGCCCGCAATAGCGCGTGGGTGGATATGGAGCGGGTAAAACGTTATCTGGGAATTTATCAGTCCAGCTCGCCGTCCTATGTGCTGATGGCAGGCATGGACCGATGCGTCCGTTTGCTGCAGGAGAAAGGGCGGGAGCTGTTTTCGGAATATGAAATCCGTCTGAAAGCATTTTACCGTTCGTGCGAATCTCTTCAGAAAATACAGGTTTTTCCCTGTAAAAACAGGGATGACGGAATTTGGGACAGGGATATTTCAAAAATTCTCATATCGGCGCAAAAACTCGGTATGAGCGGGCAGCAGCTATATGATTTGCTGTTGGAGCGCTATCATTTGCAGATGGAGATGGCGTCCGGGCATTATGTGACGGCGCTTACATCTGTTATGGACAGTGACGGGGGATTTGAACGCCTGCTGGCAGCCCTGCGGGAAATTGATGGAATGGAAGCGTCATGCCGGGAGGATGTCATTCTGACCCCGGAGGAAATTTATCAGCCGAAAGAAAAGCAGATGGAAATATTTGAGGCGCTGGACGCGCCAAAACAGACCGTGGAGCTGAGTTTGTCGGAGGGGCATATATCCGGGGAATTTGTGTATCTCTATCCGCCCGGAATACCGCTCATAGCGCCGGGGGAAGTGATTTCATCAAAACTGCTTCAGGTGATTGGGATGTGTCAAAAGCACGGCATTAAGATACAGGGCATGTCGGATATTCAGGGAAAAAAGATACCGGTTATCTTTACAATGCCGTAAAAAATGTACTATACTATTGTAATGTACTTGAAACGGGAGATAAGCTATGGGAAAAATATTTTGTCTGATGGGCAAGAGCGCGTCCGGAAAAGATACGATATATAATCAATTGCTGAAATCAGAGAAATTGAATTTAAGACATGTGGTTCCATATACAACGAGGCCGATCCGTTCAGGAGAGATTGATGGGGAAACTTACATTTTCTGCACAGACGCAAGGGCGGATGAGATGGAAGCAGAGGGTAAGATAATTGAAATCCGGGCTTATCATACGGTTCATGGAATCTGGAGATATTTTACGGCTGACGACGGGCAAATCTGTCTGGAAAAGAATAATTACCTGATGATCGGTACGCTGGAGGCATATGAGAAAATCCGGGCTTATTTCGGGGAAAACCGGGTGTATCCCATTTACGTTTGGGTGGATGACGGTCTTCGGCTGGAGCGCGCGCTGGCGAGGGAGAGAAGTCAGGAAAATCCGAAATATGCGGAAATGTGCCGGCGTTTTCTGGCGGATGAAGCAGATTTTTCTGAGGAAAACCTGGTCAGAAATGATATCAATGTCCGATTTGAAAATACGGATATGGAAATGGTACTGGAAAAAATTCTTCGGTATATGGAAGAAAATATATAGCCCGGAATAGTTCAAGGAATCAGAATGCAGGAAATTATCCGCCGTCAGACTTACGGACGGCAGATAAACGGAATGCAGATAAACGAATAGCAGATAAACAGAACGCGGATAAATAAATCGCAGGTAAAAGGTTATCGGACGGAAGGTTGGCAGACATGGCAGGATTCAAAGAGATTGTGGGTCATGAGCAGATTATTACCCATTTAAAAAAAGCGATAGCCCTGGACAGGGTTTCCCATGCATATATTCTGGATGGACCGGAAAAATCCGGTAAGCTTATGCTGGCGGAAGCGTTTGCAATGGCGCTGCAGTGTGAGCGTGTTCAGAATATGCTTGCCGGGCAGGCGCACAGTGAAAATCCGGTTTACACGGAAGCTGCAATGGAACCGTGTATGCAGTGCCGCTCCTGCAGGCAGGCTATGGGCAGGAATCAGCCGGATATTTTATATCTGGTTCATGAGAAACCCAATACGATTTCCGTTGATGATGTCCGCAGGCAGATTAACCAGGATATCGCGGTAAAGCCATACAGCAGTAAATACAAAGTCTATATTGTGGACGAGGCCGAGAAAATGAATGTCCAGGCACAGAACGCATTGTTGAAAACGATAGAGGAGCCGCCTTCCTATGCGGTGATTTTGCTTTTGACAACGAATGCGGATGCGTTTTTGCAGACGATACGCTCAAGATGCGTAACACTCAGTCTGAAAGCTGTGGAGGATGATAAGGTCAAAAGATTTTTGATGCAGTCCTGCCGGGCGCCGGACTATAAGGCGGATATTTGCGCGGCGTTTGCCCAGGGAAATGTGGGGCGGGCTATGATGCTGGCGTCATCAGAGCGTTTTAATGAGTTAAAGGATATTACGGTTCAGCTTTTGCGCAGGCTGAGGGATATTCCAAATTATGATTTGCTGCAGGAGATAAAACCACTGAACGATTTCAAAGAAGATATTCAGGATTTTTTCGATTTGATTTTGCTTTGGTATCGGGATGTGTTATTATATAAAGCATCCGGGCAGGAAAACCGTCTGATTTTTCAGGATCAGTCCTATGAAGTGAAACGTCAGGCGGATCAGGTTTCCTATCCGGGAATACAAAAAAATTTAGAGGCAATCGAGACGGCAGGAAGGCGTATCCGGGCAAATGTGAATTTTGAACTTACGCTGGAATTGCTATTGATGACAATCAAGGAGAATATAACATGACAAAAGTTGTTGGAGTACGTTTCCGCCAGGCGGGCAAAATATACTACTTTGACCCGAAAAACCTGAAGATGGAACAGGGAAGCCACGTAATCGTAGAGACGGTGAGGGGCGTGGAATACGGAACTGTCATTACCGCACCGAAAGAGATAAAGGATGAAGATGTTGTGCAGCCGCTGAAGGCGGTTATCCGGGTTGCGACGCGGGAAGACGACAGAATCGAAAAGAAGAATCACGAAAAAGAAAAAGAAGCATATAAAATATGCCTTGAGAAAATTGCGAAGCACGGACTGGAAATGAAGCTGGTGCAGGCGGAGTATACGTTTGATAATAACAAACTGCTCTTTTACTTCACTGCGGACGGAAGAATTGATTTCCGTGAGCTGGTAAAGGATCTGGCGAGCGTATTCAGAACCCGTATCGAACTGCGGCAGATTGGCGTGCGCGATGAAACGAAAATCCTCGGAGGCATCGGTATTTGCGGACGTCCGCTTTGCTGCCATACGTTTCTCTCCGAGTTTGCGCCGGTTTCCATTAAGATGGCAAAGGAGCAGAACCTGTCCCTGAACCCGGCAAAGATTTCCGGCGTATGCGGCAGGCTGATGTGCTGCCTGAAAAATGAAGAGGATACTTATGAATATCTGAACAGCCGACTGCCAAATGTGGGGGACCGCGTGACTACGATAGAGGGACTGAAAGGAGAGGTGCAGAGCGTCAGCGTCCTGCGGCAGCTGGTAAAAGTTGTTGTAGATCTGGGCGACGAGAAAGAGATCCGGGAATACCCGGTGAAACAACTGAAATTCCGTTCGAAACGCCGCAGGGAGAAGGAACAGCTCTCCAAGGAGGAGATGCGCGAGCTGGAGGCGTTGGAGGATAAAGGAGGAAAATCCAAGTTAAATGAGTGATTTATTGCCTGGTGAGAGAATCGATGAACTTCAGCGGAACGGATATCAGTTGATACAGAATCCGGAGAAGTTCTGCTTTGGGATGGATGCGGTGCTGTTGTCCGGTTTTGCAAAGGCAAAGCCGAAAGAAAAATGCCTGGACCTCGGATGCGGGAACGGAATTATCCCGATCCTGATGGAGGCAAAGACACAGGGGGAGCACTTTACGGGGCTTGAGATACAGCCATACAGTGCGGATATGGCAAGGCGCAGTGTCCGTTTAAACAATCTGGAAAAGAAAATCGACATCATGGAGGGCGATATCAGGGATGCTTCAAACATTTTTGGGGCATCTTCTTTTCATGTGATTACGGCAAATCCGCCCTATATGACAGCACAGCACGGACTGACGAACAGGGATGAGGCGAGAACGATCGCACGCCATGAGATATTGTGCAGTCTTGAAGATGTAATCCGGGAGAGCGCAAAGCTTCTGATGCCCTCCGGGCGGTTTTATATGGTCCACCGTCCGTTCCGGCTCGCTGAAATCATTTCCCTGATGGTGGAATATAAAATAGAGCCCAAGCGGATGCGGCTTGTTTATCCCTATGTGGACCGGGAACCCAATATGGCGCTGATTGAGGGGCTGCGGGGCGGAAAGCCGCGGATGACCGTGGAAAAACCTCTGATTGTGTACAGGGAACCGGGGAAATATACGGATGAGATTTATGAAACATACGGATACTAGGCAGACGCTTCAAAAGAGGGAGGAAGAAAAATGCCGGGAATGTTATATCTTTGCGCTACGCCGATTGGCAACCTGGAGGACATTACGCTGCGGGCGCTGCGGACGCTGCGGGAGGTCGACTTGATTGCGGCGGAGGATACGCGCAATTCGCTTCATTTATTAAATCATTTTGACATAAAAACCCCGTTGACGAGTTACCATGAATATAATAAAATCGATAAGGCTTATCAATTAGTGGAAAAAATGCGGGCGGGATTAAATATTGCATTGATTACGGACGCGGGTACGCCGGGCATATCAGACCCCGGGGAGGAACTGGTCCGCATCTGCTATGAGCAGGGAATTGCAGTGACTTCCCTGCCGGGGGCGTCGGCATGTGTGACGGCGCTGACGTTGTCCGGGCTTCCTGCGAGACGTTTTTCCTTTGAGGCTTTTCTCCCGAAAGAGAAGAAAGAGCGGGCGGCGGTGCTGGAGGAGATGAAAAATGATACAAGAACGCTGATCGTTTATGAAGCGCCCCACCATCTGACCGCTACCCTGAAGGAATTGCAGGAAGCTCTTGGGGATCGTCAGATTACGGTTTGCCGTGAACTGACGAAAAAGTTTGAGACGGCTTTTCGGACGACTTTTTCGGAGGCGGCTGCTTATTATGAAAACAACGGGGCGCGGGGCGAGTGCGTCATTGTGATAAAGGGCAGAAGCCGCAGGGAACTCGCCAGGGAAGCGCATCAGGCGTGGGAGAGCCTTTCGCTGGAGGAGCATATGGCTCACTATATGAATCAGGGAATGGAGCGCAAGACGGCGATGAAGCAGGTCGCAAAGGATCGGGGCGTGGGAAAAAGAGAAATCTATCAACAGCTTTTGGAGAAGTAATTGGCTGGGGAAC
>CAZGMH010000053.1:8007-12027 GCA_964526765.1 uncultured Eubacterium sp. | reverse complement strand
ACAACCCCTAAGCTCGTTAATACCTCGCTAAGCGGTTGTATTATACCACAATCACCCCTGATTGACACTATGAATTTATGAAATTTTAAGTGGTATATTGACCCGCGGTAATGTATAATAAATATATAAGTTTGATGATTTCATCAAACATTAATTCATAATATTTTATGGAAGGAGACAGAATAATGGACGAAAAAATGATGGGCGGATGCACGGGAAACTGCCGCACCTGCGGTTCATCCTGTGAGGATGGCGGGAGAAAGCCGGGCTTTTTTGATACACTGGAAAATATTTCCGAACACTTCAGCGATATCGGGGAGGACAACATTATAAAAATGCTGAATGATGCGGTTGCCGAATGGGAAAAAGAGGATGAGGAAAAGGCGGAGTAATCCGCTTTTTCTTTTGTTATTCTTAAGAAATTCCTTAATATATCTTCCTTGTTTACTCCAAACCGGCGTGTTATGATTAGGTGTATTAATCTCAGACCATACACAGGGAGGTCTTTTAATGATACAGCTGAATTACCGTGATACACGGCCCTTTTATCAGCAGATAAAAGACAACATCAGGCAATTGGTTGTCAGCAGGGCAATCAGTGAAAATGAGAAGCTGCCTTCCGTACGCGAAATGGCGTCGACACTCGCCATCAATCCGAATACGATCCAGCGCGCCTACCGGGAGTTGGAAAGTGAAGGCTATATTTATACAATACCGGGAAAGGGTACTTTTGTCTCAGAAATCAATTACGCCAATCTCAACCGCCAGAAGGAGCTTCTGACTAAATTTGATGCCATTGTATCTGAGCTCCTCTTTTTATCTGCCCCGGTCACGGAACTGACCGGACGGATCATGTCACTTTCTGAGAGGAGGACCCAGCCATGATACAAGTACAGAACTTAACAAAAACGTTTCAGGGCTTCAAGGCGCTTGATGAAGCTTCCCTTCATGTAGACAGGGGAGCCATCTACGGTCTGATAGGTCCTAACGGCGCCGGAAAATCGACCATTATCCGCCATATTACCGGCGTGTACCGCCCTGACAGCGGAACAGTCCTGGTGGACGGCGAGCCGGTTTTTGAAAATCCGTCTGTCAAAAACAAAATTTCCTACATACCGGACGACCTGTTTTACTTTTTACAGGCCAATACGATGGAGATGAAAAATTTTTATCAGGGCATTTATAAGCATTTTAACCGTGAATTATTTGAAAAACTCAGAGATTTTTTCCCATCCATCGATACCGGCCGGAGCATCCGCAGGCTTTCAAAGGGAATGCAGAAACAGGTGGCTTTCTGGCTTTCTATCTGCGCCATGCCGGAGCTGATGATTCTGGATGAACCGGTAGACGGCCTGGACCCCGTGATGCGCCGTCAGATCTGGGGCATCATTTTGTCCGAGGCAGCCGAGCGCAGCACAACAATCCTTGTATCTTCCCACAACCTGCGCGAGCTGGAGGATGTATGTGATCATGTCGGGATCATGCATCAGGGAAAAATCATAATTGAACGTTCGCTGTCCGACCTGCAGGGCAGTGTCTCAAAAATTCAGGTCGCTTTTCAGGAAGGTATGCCCTCTCTGCCAAAAGAATTTGAAATTTTGCATATGTCAAATACCGGCCGGGTGTACACCCTGATCGTTAAGGGTAATCCTGTCGAGGCAAAAAAAGTATTGGCAGCCACGAATCCAATGCTCATTGATATCCTGCCCCTGACATTAGAGGAAATATTTATCTATGAGATGGGAGGTGTGAATTATGAAATCAAAGACATCCTGTTTTAACAAAACGATATTTAAAAAGAACGGTACCCGTTTCTGGCCGATTTGGGCATTATATCTGATTATCCTGTTTTTCAGTATGCCTGTCAGCCTTTTTCTGCGCACCCGTACGGAAAACACATCCGCAAATGATATAAACCTGGCCACGGAAAAGCTGGAAAGTATGCTGGGATGTATAAGTTCAAATCTCACTCCTCTGGTCGTATTTGTTTTTGCAATTCTGTGTGCGATTGCAGTATTCTCGTACCTGTACAACGCAAGAAGCTGCAATATGATTCACGCGCTGCCGGTAAAGCGCAGCGAATTATTTGTCACAAATTATATAAGCGGCATATTATTTTTGATTATCCCTCAGATTATCACCTTTTTATTATGCCTGTTTGTGTGCGTCATCAATAATGTGACATCCGTAGAATATCTGCTTTACTGGCTGCTCTATACGGTGGGAATGAGTTTTTTCTTCTACTCTGCCGCCGTATTCTGCTGTATGCTGACCGGACATTTTCTGGCAGGATTCGCCTGCTATGTTCTCGCCAATACAGTTTATGCCATTTTAAAATACCTGTTTGCCTCGCTCTTTTCCACGCTCTGCTATGGAATGATGGGAATTATCCATGATTTTCCATTGCCGGCAACAAGGGATATGGTATTATCACCGGTTGTCTTTCTGGACAATAAAGTGAACATATCCTGGGAGTATGACGAAAATACCTTTGACATTATAAATATCCTTTTGGATGGCGGCGGCACGATTGCCATTTACCTGATTCCCGGAATTATTTTAATCATACTGGCTGCCCTGTTCTATCAAAAACGGCAGTTAGAGTGCGCCGGCGATATCGTATCCTTCCTATGGATGAAACCAATCTTTCGATGGTTAATCGCCTTTTGCGCGGGAACCGGACTGGCAATGTTCTTTACGCAGCTATTCTTTTTTGATACAAGATATGCCTCTGCGGTTCTCATTCTGTGCGCCATTCCGCTTTCCTGTATCTGCTTCTTTGTGGCAGAAATGCTGCTGCGAAAACAATTTAAAGTTTTCCAGAAAAAGGGCTGGATTGAATGGGGTATATGCGCCTGTGTCACACTGTTTATCCTCTGTGCGATTGACGGCGATCTGTTCCGGTTGGAGAAAAAAATCCCCGACGTGGACGAAGTCTCAGCCGCTATGATTGACTGCAATTACGATATTGTCCTGACGGATCCGGAAGATATCAAACAGCTGGAGGATATCCACCGAACCATCATAGAAAGTAAGAACGCTTATGAAAACTACTATTACGACCACATGCTTCCCGGCAGCAGTACGCAAAGCTCCAATGAGGCAGCCGCTTCCATATCGGAAGACGCTGAGGAAATCCCGGAAAACACCGGGAAAACCACGGAGGTTGAAAACAGAGGATCCTCTATCTCCTATGTGTCTGTCAGTTATTATCTAAAAAACGGAAGGGTTATCACACGAAACTATGATATACCGTCCGACAGGACTTACCTGAATACGGCAGACAGCGCCGCCGCAAAAATCCGGGAACTGCAAAACGATTCTGACAGTTACCTGAAATATTTGATTTGTGATAACTATGAGGACATCAGCTTCCGGTCGGGAACATTCTCCTGTTTTGAGGATGATTTGAAAGACATATCCCACGAGCTGACCGCAGAAGAGACTCAGGTATTATATGATGCGATAAAAAAAGATCTTTCGTCCGGCAATTATCCTTATGGTATCGGAAATGACAATATAAATGACGGAAATACCTACTACAACGACATCTGTTTCGAAGGGAAAATCGACGGTCCGTTCATCAGCATTTATGATGTACTTCCCGCGGAAGAAGGCGCCCAATTACGGGAAATGTCCGGCTCCTCATACACTTCCACAACCAGCGGAAAAACGGCTACAACCGTATATCCCTCCTTCACGATCACAGATACCTGCCAATACACCATTCAGGCTTTAATCGATTTGGGTATCATCCGCGATCAGTCGGATCTGACTTATATGGAAGATTATTATAATCTTCTGGATGAAATGTATCAGTAATTATTATAGAATATGCACGCAAGGCTGTCGCTTTAAGAAAATTTATACCACATATAGCTGTATATACTCATTGACACCAGCTTTATATAGTATGAAAAAACTTATTGCGACAGCCTCGTTATTATTTATTATGTCGTTATTTTTTCACTTTCAGCGCTTTGCCCTCAGTGATTTCCGTTTTTTTGTTTACAGCAGATC
>CAZGMH010000053.1:5882-7907 GCA_964526765.1 uncultured Eubacterium sp. | reverse complement strand
TTCACTTTCAGCGCTTTGCCCTCAGTGATTTCCGTTTTTTTGTTTACAGCAGATCGACGAGATCTTCCAGGCGTTCAATGCAGGGCGCTTTTGCCTCCACAGTTCCAAACCCATAAGCCGCCCAGATAAAGGGAACTTCCGCCTCGCGGCACGCATCATAATCTCCCTGCGTGTCGCCGACATAACAATAATCTGTCAAATGATTCCTCTCTATTACTGTTTTCAGATTGTCTGCTTTTCCCTGTCCGGTATTGCCATAGCATTCCAGATCATCCACCAATTCTTCCAGATGGTTATAAGCTAAAAATGCTTCTATATAACCGGACTGGCAGTTGCTCACAATACAGATCCCATATCCGAGCGCCCGGATTTTTTCAAAAACTGTTCTGACGTCTCCTAAGAGAACCGCCCCATGCCCCCGCAGATATTCATTTTCCGCTTCCTCACAGACATGGATCAGTTCCATCGCCTGCTCCAGCGGAATATGCGGCAGGAGCGTTTCTGCAAACTTATCCATCGTTTTGCCCATCAGTCCAAGAAGCTGCTGCCTTGTGACAACAACACCGTCCATTCCGGATTTTTCATATACTTCATTCCAGGTAATCACTATACTATCCACAGAATCCCATAAAGTCCCATCCACATCAAAAATAACAGCTTTTTCCATATTCTTCCCCAACAAACGAAATGGACAAGTATTCCTGCCCATTTCGCGATATTATTAAATTTTATGCTTCGTCAATTGCTTTTCCGATATCGTGACGCATATACTTGTTTTCGAAGTCAATCCACTCCGTCGCTTTATAGGCATTTGCCCGTGCCTCTTTCAGGTCACGGCCTTTCGCAGTCACACCGAGGACGCGTCCTCCGTTTGTGACAATCCTGCCTTCATCGTTTAACCTGCTTCCTGCATGAAAACAATAATATCCGTCATTGTCCTCAAACTTCTCCAGACCTTTAATCTCGAATCCCTTTTCATAAGAAACCGGATAGCCATCACTTGCAAGTACCACGCAGACAGCCGCATTATCTTCAAACTGTAAATCAATCTGGTCCAGGGCGCCGTCAATGCACGCCTCCATTACATCAATAATATCATTTTTCATACGCGGCAGCACGACCTGCGCTTCCGGGTCGCCAAAACGGGCATTGTATTCCAGAACCTTCGGCCCATCCTCCGTCAGCATCAGGCCGAAGAAAATGATTCCCTTAAAAGTTCTGCCCTCGGCAGCCATCGCGTCTACTGTCGGCTGGAAAATATATTTTTTGCAGAATTCATCCACTTCTTTTGTATAGAAAGGACTTGGAGAAAAAGTTCCCATACCGCCGGTATTTAATCCCTGATCCCCGTCCTTTGCACGTTTGTGATCCTGGGCGGAGGACATGATTTTGATTGTTTTTCCGTCCACGAAGGAAAGTACAGATACTTCCCGTCCGGTCATAAATTCCTCCACAACCATGTGATTTCCTGCCGTACCGAATTTCTTATCCATCATAATCTCTTTGACGCCGGCCTTTGCCTCCTCAAGCGTCTGACAGATCAGCACGCCTTTCCCAAGGGCAAGTCCGTCCGCCTTCAGCACAATCGGCATTTTCGCTGTCTCCAGATAAGCAAGCGCTTTCCCGGGATCGTCAAAGTTTTCATATGCCGCTGTCGGTATCCCGTATTTTTTCATCAAATCCTTGGAAAAAGCTTTGGAGCCTTCCAGAATTGCCGCTGCCTTGTTCGGCCCAAAAACGCGGAGTCCCTCTGCCTCAAAAGCATCCACTACGCCGCCTACCAGCGGATCATCCATGCCAATGATTGTGAGATCAATCTCTTTTTCCTTTGCAAATGCCGCTAATTTTTCAAATTCCATCGCACCGACAGGCACACATTCGGCAATCTGGCCGATTCCCGCATTTCCTGGTGCGCAGTAAATCTTATCTACACGGCTGCTCTTTGCCACACTCGCAGCAATTGCATGTTCCCTGCCGCCGCTGCCTACGATTAAAACTTTCATGTCAAGCCTCCATCCTCTATTT
>CAZGMH010000053.1:3555-5782 GCA_964526765.1 uncultured Eubacterium sp. | reverse complement strand
TCGTTCTTCCGGCGCCGATTATCTCTTCTGAATGTCATTCTTCTTCCACTATAGCTCTGCCGTCCACTACAGAAACTTTTCCGTTTGCGATTAAGTCAATCGCCTTGGGCATAATAATCCACTCTGCCTGCTCCATAACCCGCTGCTGCAGAATTTTCGGGGTGTCTCCATTTTTTACTTCCACAGCCTTTTGCAGGATAATCGGCCCGGTATCCGTGCCCTCATCCACAAAATGACAGGTAGCTCCGGTAACTTTTACGCCCCGGGCAAGGACGCCCTCGTGCACTTTCAGTCCATAATATCCCGTACCGCAAAAAGACGGAATCAGGGAAGGATGAATATTGATAATCCGGTTTCTGTATTTTTGAATCATACTTTCCGGGATGACCACAAGGAATCCTGCCAGAACAATCAAATCCACATCTGCTTCGTCGAGGGCTGACAGCAGGGCGTCATGAAACTGCCCCCGGTCCTCATAATCCTTTGGGGAAATGCACTGATTCGGTATACCTGCTTTTGATGCCCGCTCCAGGGCAAATGCATTTTTATTATTACTGATGACAACCGCGATTTCCGTGTTGGTAATCGTTCCGTCTGCAATCCGGTCAATGATTGCCTGCAGATTTGTGCCGCCGCCGGAAACCAGCACCGCAATTCTTAACATAGGGTAACTCCTTTTTCTCCTGCCTCTATCCTGCCTACGACATAAGGCGTATCTTTGGCAGCTTTGATTGCTTCCATAGCCTTATCCACATCCGCAGAATCCACCGCGACAATCATGCCGAGTCCCATATTAAAGGTATTGTACATCATTTCCTCCGCGATATCCCCTTCCTTTGCCAACAGACGGAAAACAGGGGGAACCGGATAACTGTCTTTTTCAATAACCGCATGGGTGCCGTCAATCAGCATACGCGGAATATTCTCATAGAAACCGCCTCCGGTGATATGGCTGCATGCCTTCACCGTTACGCCCGCATTTTTAATGCTCTTTAATGCTTTTACATAAATTCTCGTCGGGGCAAGCAGCGCCTCTCCAAGAGTCCTGCCCAGTTCTTCATAATAGGTGTCCAGAGATTCTTTCGTCATCTCAAATACTTTTCTGACAAGAGAGAAACCATTGCTATGTACGCCTGAGGATGCTATACCGATAAGCACATCTCCCGGTTTCAGGTTTTCTCCCGTAATCATATCCTTTTTGTCAACAACGCCGACCGCAAAACCGGCAAGGTCATACTCGTCCTCCGGCATCAGTCCCGGATGCTCCGCCGTCTCGCCGCCAACCAGCGCTGCCTCCGACTGTACGCATCCTTCCGCCACGCCGCTGACAATCTCAGCGATTTTCTCAGGATAATTTTTCCCACATGCAATGTAATCGAGGAAAAACAGAGGCTCGCCGCCGGAACACGCAATATCGTTCACGCACATTGCCACTGCGTCAATGCCAATCGTATCATGTTTATCCATGATAAATGCCAGTTTTACCTTTGTGCCGCAGCCATCCGTTCCCGACAAAAGCACCGGTTCTTCCATCTGTTTGATTTTATCCAGGGAAAAAGCTCCTGCAAATCCGCCGAGCCCGCCAAGCACTTCCTCTCTCATCGTTCTCTTTACATGTGCTTTCATCAATTCCACTGACTTATAACCGGCCTCAATATCCACACCTGCGTTTTTGTAATCCATAAAATGATTCCTCCATCTTTCATTTTATTTGTTCGTCTTAGTAATTTTTATAGCCCACTTCCTGAAGCTTTGCGTCCTTTTCCTCCACCTGCTCCTTCAGCTCTTTGGAGTAAGCCTTCAGCCGCTCTAAAAGCCCGGCGTCAGAAGTTGCAAGAATCTTTGCCGCCAAAATGCCCGCATTTGCGCCGCCGTTGATGGCAACCGTCGCCACCGGGATACCGGAGGGCATCTGGACGATGGAATACAGAGAATCCACGCCGCCAAGGTCTGACGTTTTCATCGGGATACCGATAACCGGCATCGGAAAGATTGCCGCGCACATACCCGGAAGATGCGCCGCTTTTCCCGCTCCCGCAATGATTACCTTAAAACCTTTTTCCTCCGCACTCTTTGCGTATTCAAAAAACACATCCGGCTCGCGATGGGCGGAAATAATTTTCATCTCATAGTCCACACCCAGTTTGTCCAAAATCTCTGCCGCCTTTGCCATGACCGGCATATCTGAGTCGCTGCCCATTACAATTCCTACTTTTGCCATTTTTGC
>CAZGMH010000053.1:0-3455 GCA_964526765.1 uncultured Eubacterium sp. | reverse complement strand
CAGAGTATCATGATGCATCAGCACATTGTCGCGGATATACTTTTTGTTTTCTTCCTCATCTTCAAAATTTCCGCATGTATAAGAAACAACCATACCGTCCTGAAAGGTCAGCTGAAGGTCGAGATATTGCAGTCCGTTTAAAAACACTTCCGACACATGAAGTACGCCGTCCGTTCCCTTTAAGACCGGCGAAGTAAACACCTCTCCAACCGGAATATTCACATCCGCCACACAGTTTTCGAATGCCGTCTGATGCTCCGGGTCAGAAAGCGGAATAATGGAAACCGTCAGATTCGTGCGGTTCTCTCCTTTTCCGAGAATGTGCACGCGTTCCGCCTGATCCAGCACATCAATGATATTCTGCTGCATTTTCTGATATTTTTCATAATCCAGCGTGTTGATGACAACCGTCTCGGCAAAAATTTCTTCAAAATCTGCTCCGATTTCCGGAACCGGATACGCGATAATCGTAAAGCTGCGCTCCTCACCCTTAATATACTCATTGGTAATCTGCCCGGACACGGAGGCATTGTAAACGGACAACTGCTGCTGTTTCTCATTATAATGAATCGCTTCCTTTTTTGTCTCCGGTAAAAATGGCGTCTCCCCAAACACTTCCAGCACCGCGGGACCGCCATGTCCGGCTGCCTGCTCCTTATGCTGTTCAAACACCGTCCGAAGCACTTCCAGCCTGCGCTCCACAAACGCCTTATCAAAGTAAAGCGCCTTATCCTCCCTGTGGTCAAAATCATATTGGCGGTTTACGGAAGTAGCGTAAGCTCCCCGCTTTGCGCCGCCTTTATTGGAAAAAGAAGATACCGGCTCACGGCTGATTGTGGGGCGAAGCCCAATCTTTTCAAAATTGCGGATGGCAGCGCGAATCATGCGCTCAAATCCAATCTGATAATGAATCTGAACCGTGTTCTTCTTCGTGATATCTTTTCCCGTCACCTCAAAACCGATGCGGTAGCCCTCCGTATAGGTATCCGCCATCGCCTGAACTTCTTCCTCCGGCATGGAATTTAAAAACCCTGCAATCCCCAATTCATTTTCGCCGACCGGCAGACCATACTGATAGAGGTAGCGAAGATCATTCAAATCCGAATTCAGAATCATATCTGTAAAGAAGTTATCCTCCGGGCTTATCATCTCCCGAATCTGATTCTCCACAAATATTTCGCTGTAATCGTGAAAATACCAGTAGACCGTCTGCTTCGCCTCCCTGATATCTTCCTCCTCAAAACAATTATACACCTGTACAAACAATTCCAGCAAAAGGGTGAGTTCCGGCATTTTGCCTTCAAAGGCATATGCAATACATGCTTCCAGCTCCGAACACAAAAAAGTAAGAAGCTGCCCCGCTTCCTCTCCAAGCTGTTTCACCGCATATGCCGGATTCGCATAGCTTTTATCATAGCCTTCCGGCAAAATAAAGCGATATAACCGCCTCTGGTCCGCACGGCATTCTTCCATGCTCCTTTCCTTCAAAAGCCCTTTTTGCTTTTTTTCAAATATGCTGATTGTATCAGACAGGAAATCGGACATCTCTGAAAAATAGTCTCTGTATTTCTCCGAAACAGCACATTCTTCCGGAATTTGCCGTATACGCTCTGCCATCAGTGCAAAACGGTCCTCCACCATCATCTCATCCGAAAATTTATTCCATGCCATATCTTTCATAACTGCCTCCAATTTTCCTTTTTATGTACATGTTAAAATTTTATACCCATCCGGACACATACATTCCGCCGAGGGCAAATGTCAGTATTACTCCGAGCACAATTCCCAGTCTCGGCGGTACCGGACGTATATTCCTTTCTCTCATGCAGAGCGCCCCGAGCGCCCATGCTCCCAGCGCCAGAATCAGTCCGATCAACCCGAAACTTCCCACCTGAAAATCCGCTTCACCGGACATCAGATAAGACTTCACTACAGACACGGCGCCCAGAACAACCGCTGCCAGCGCCGACGCCAATGACAAAAATCCGGTCGGAGAATACTTTAACTCCCGCATCCGCCTCTTCCGCGTCCGGCGAAAATACTTTCTTCTGCTGTTTGCCATTTATAATCCTCCTTCAGGACACGGCGGCTTTTCAGCTTTAAATCCGCTTTCCTTCCCCGATCCCATGCTCATTTCCCGGTTCTGTTTTTATTTCCCGGTCTCATTCTTATTTTCCGGTTCTGTTTTATTTCCCGGTCTCATTCTTATTTCCCAATCTTATTTTCATGTTCCCTGGCGCGCCGCATGTCCGCATCTTTATCCCGCTTATGCTGGACAGCCGCATAGACGGCATACCCCAGCATACCGCCTATCGTGTTCAAAAATAAATCGTCCACATCAAAGCTTCCCGTTTTGGTAATAAGCTGAACACACTCCACGGCAAAGCTGAGTTCCAGACTGAGCAGCGTTACCTGAAAAAAACTCCTGAACTTCCTGCCCATCACCGGAAGAAGAAATCCAAAAGGCGTAAAAATCAGGATGTTGCCTGCCAGATTGGAAAATACCGCGGCGATTCCCAACTGTCTGCGGTATATGATAAATCGTTTGATTTCTTTAAATAAAATCAAATTGTAATGATACGTCCTGTTTATATTCGTCCTTCCAAGCATTTCCGCAAAAAAGAGGAAATACACAAGAAGTACGATATATACGCCAAACAAAATTCGAAATAAAATCCTTATGCTTTTTTTATGCTTACTTATGAACATGTCTCTCCAAAAATCCTAGTTTGCTCCATACTGCTCATAGTATGCGTCAATTGCCGTTTTTAATGTGTCATCAATTACAATTTTACCGTTGCACGGCTTGTTATAAAGGTATTCCACCACTTCCGCCATCGTGACAATTGCGCCTGTCTCAAATCCATAGAGGTCTTTCACCTCATCAAGCGCACATTTTTCGCCGCCTTTTCCTACCTCCATACGGTTCAGGGAAACCATCAGGCCGACAATCTCCACATCTGCCGCGCCCCTTACCTTCGGAACAGTCTCTTCCATAGATTTTCCTGAGGTCGTGACATCCTCGATCATGACGACGCGGTCACCGTCTTTTAAGCTGCTTCCGAGAAAACCGCCCTTATCGGCGCCGTGATCCTTTTCTTCCTTCCTATCCGAACAGTAACGAATTTCTTTGCCGTACAGTTCACTGAAAGCAATCGTTGTCACAACTGCCAGCGGAATCCCTTTATAAGCCGGTCCGAAAAGAACGTCAAAATCATCTCCATAACGTTCGTGAATCGCTTTCGCATAATACTGTCCCAGCTTATGAAGCTGCTTTCCTGTAACATAAGCTCCCGCATTCATGAAAAACGGCGATTTTCTGCCGCTCTTTAATGTAAATTCTCCAAATTTGAGAACATCTGACTCCACCATAAATTCTATAAATTCCTGTTTATATCTCTCCATATTCCCTATAACCTCCGCAGTGACAGGCTTTTTTGTGCCTTTCCTAATTT
>CAZGMH010000052.1:5493-12148 GCA_964526765.1 uncultured Eubacterium sp. | reverse complement strand
GGTATACTATAAAAAGTAATTAGTGTTAAAATTCGGAAGGAGCAGATGTATATGTTTGAAAAAGGAGAATATGTTGTCTACGGCAGTAAAGGCGTCTGCCGGATACAGGATATTTCACATGTGGATATCCCCGGTGTGGATAAAAACCGGCTCTATTATATTATGCACCCGGTACAAAGCGGCAGTGGAACAGTATATCTGCCGACAGACAGTACGAAAGCGACTATCCGCAAGGTGATGACGAAGGAAGAAGCGGATCAGCTGATTGAAGACATACCTGAGATTGAACAGCTCTGGGTACCGGATGAAAAACGGAGGGAAGCAAGTTATAAAGAGGCGCTGCGCACATGTAATGGACGTGCATGGGTAAGCATTATCAAGGCATTATATCTCAGAAAGCGGGAACGGGTTGCAGCAGGAAAAAAGATTACAGCGCTGGATGAGCGTTATCTGAGGGCGGCTGAGCAGGAGTTGTACGGAGAATTGTCGATTGCACTTGGTATCCCAAAGGAGGAAATAGAAACATATATTTACAAATATATCGAAAAACCGGAAATGTAGACAGAAAATGTATGGGAAGGACAAAATCCGCGAGGGCTTTGTCTTTCTTTTTGTATTTACAGGTGTTATAATAGAAACGTTATGAGTTTCAAAGGAGATTACATAAATTATGGAAAAGACAAAAGAAAATTTTTTTACAAGGGACAGGTCGTTCTATAGAACGCTATTTCCGCTCCTGATAACCGTAGCCCTGCAAAACATTGTGGCATACAGTGTCAATATGGCGGATAATATGATGCTTGGCAGTTACAGTCAGAATGCTTTATCCGGCGCTGCCACAGTGAACCAGATATTTTTTATGGTGCAGCAGATAACGCTTTCTATTGGAGAGGGGGTCGTTGTGCTTGGTTCCCAATATTGGGGACAGAAACGGATGGAGCCGATACGCCGGATTACCGGGGTCGCTTTAAAGCTGGGGCTTATTTGTGGAATCGTTATTATTCTGATCTGTTCGTTGATACCGCATCTGGTACTCTCTATTTTTACCACGGACCCGGAGATTATTTCGGAGGGCGTGGCATACCTGGGCATAATTAAGTATACGTTTCTTCTGTTTATTATTACAAATGTGCTGATGGCAGCCCTGCGGTGCGTGGAGACGGTAAGAATTTCTTTTTACATTTCTCTTGTGTCCCTGGTTGTCAACGCAGGCATCAATTATGCGTTGATCTTCGGCCGTTTTGGAATGCCGGAAATGGGAATCCGTGGCGCGGCTATAGGCACTTTAGTTGCACGTATTGTGGAGCTGCTGATCGTACTGATTTATATGATTAAGATTGATAAAAGGCTGGAGCTGTTTAAAGAAAACTTTCTGAGATTTGATCCGGAACTGAAGCGGGATTATACGAAAGTGGAGGTGCCGGTCATGCTGTCACAGGTACTCTGGGCGGTGTCTGTGCCGTTTCAGACGGCGATTCTCGGTCATATGTCCTCCGATGCGATTGCGGCAAACTCGGTGGCAACGACTTTTTACCAGTATCTGAAAGTGATTGTCCAGGCAATGTCAGCTTCGTCTTCAGTTATGATCGGAAGTTCCGTCGGCCGCGGGGATATGAAACGTGTAAGATCCGACGCCCGCACCCTGACTGCGATATGCGTGTTGATCGGCGTGATATTGGGCGTTGCCCTGTTCCTGCTTAAGAACCCGCTGCTCTCTATGTATAATCTGAATGATAATGCAATGAAACTTGCCGGCCAGCTTATTGTTGTTATGAGTTTTATTATGGTGGGCATGTCGTATCAGATGCCGGTCAGCATGGGAATTATCCGGGGCGGCGGCGACACAAAATTTGCCATGTATATGAACATCATCTGTGTATGGGCAATTGTAATTCCGCTTTCATTTATGAGTGCGTTCTGGTGGCACTGGTCTATTGTGGGCGTTGTGATTATGGTTCAGTCAGACCAGGTATTTAAAGGACTTCCGACATTTATTCATTTTCGCGGATATAAATGGGTCAAAAAGCTTACCAGGGAGGAAAGCCCGGCGCCCAAACAGGCATAATTTATGTTTTCTTAATTTTTGTTAAGAGATTTATAAGAGAAATTCACGGTAAGGTGTGCTAGTATACCCGAAAGGAGTGATATTATGGCGGATAAAAAGAAGAAAAAGAAAAAAATAAAATCTCATGTAAAGCGGTTAAAACTGCAGCAGAAGAAGAATCCGATGAGCCCTCAGAAATATAAGAAAAAACTGCGGGCGGCGCGGCGTAAGGATTTTTTCAGGAATTTCGGTAAAGTCATACTGGTACTGTGCATCGCGTTTGCGGTTTTGCTTATAGGCGGAAACATGTTGTTTAAAAAAGAAACGGGGCAGACCCTGCTGGAATGTATGGCGGAGGCAAAGCAGCTTGTGGAAGAAAGCTCCCCGGAGACCTTCCGGCTGGCCCAGACATCCTATATTTACGGTGAGGATGGTACAGAACTTGCCAGCCTGGCAGAGTCGGAGGATGCGACTTATCTCGAATATGACGAAATCCCTTCCGATGTTGTCAATGCTTTTGTTGCGGTGGAGGATCGGTCTTTCTGGACAAACAGCGGAGTGGACTATAAGGGGATTTTGCGTGTATGTCTGAATTATGTGAGGACGAAGGGGCAGGTGGCGGAAGGCGCCAGCACGATTACCCAGCAGCTTGCCAGGGGAAAGTTTTTGACGAATGAAAAGACAATGTCCCGGAAGATTAAAGAGATTTTTATTGCCCGCGAGCTGACGAAAAAGTATTCCAAAGAGGATATTATGGAATTTTACTGTAATACCTGTTGTTTCGCCAATGGTATTTACGGCGTGGAGGACGCGGCCCAGACATATTTCGACAGGTCTGTGAACGATCTGACATTGTCGGAAATTGCATATATTTGCGCCATTCCGAACAGGCCGGAATATTACAATCCACTGAAAAACAGTGAAAATGCGGTAAAACGCCGGGATAAAATTCTTGAGGATATGTTTGAGTGCGGTTATATCACAAAAACGGCCGGGGAGGAGGCGCTGGTTGAACAGATCACAGTTGCGGAACCGGAGGAGGAGGAATCTTTCTATAATTATGAAGTGACCTATGCGATTAACTGCGCGGTGCGTTATCTGATGAAACTGGATGGTTTTGAGTTCCAATCCGAGTTTGGCACGGAGGAGGAATATACGGATTATAAAGACAGATATGACGAGTCATATCAACAGGCGAAGCATAGGCTTTATACCGGAGGCTACAAGGTTACGACTACGATGAATCTGGAGGCTCAGAAGGGGCTGCAGCAGATCCTTGATGAGCAGTTGGCGTTCAGTGACACGGTTCTTGAGGAAACCGGAATTTATGAACTGCAGGGAGCGCTGACAGTCATTGACAATGAAACAGGGAAGGTTGTGGCGATGATCGGCGGCAGGTCACAGGACGAAATAAGCCAGACCTATTCTCTGAACCGTGCGTTTCAGGGATATGCCCAGCCGGGAAGCTCTTTTAAGCCTTTGGTTGTCTATGCGCCGGCTCTCAATGAAGGATACGATGCAAATTCACAACTGACAGATATTGACGTGGAATCTGCAAAAACAAGCACGTCGGAGAAAATCAGCCAGATGACGGGCTCAGTCATGTCATTGAGGAGCGCGGTGGAAAACAGTGAAAACGGATGTGCGTACTGGTTGTTTAATATTATTACCCCGAAGGTCGGTTTGTCCTATGTGACGGAAATGAATTTCAGCCGTATCGTACCCAGTGATTATAATTTGAGCGCCGCCCTGGGAGGTCTGACCTATGGCGTTTCCACAGTAGAAATGGCGAATGCTTACAGTACGCTGGAAAATCATGGAGAATATACACAGACCGATTGTATTTCCTCTATTATAGATTCAAATGGAAATGAAATTTATGAGCAGCCTGCAAGTAAGACAATTTACAGCAGCGACGCGGCAGATCAGATGACAGATATACTGAAAGGCGTTATCACCAGCGGAACGGCGAGAAAATCTAACTGGTACAGCTACACCGGTACGGAAGCGGCGGGAAAAACCGGAACGACGAATGATTATAAAGCCGGATGGTTCTGTGGATATACACCGTATTATACAATTGCTGTCTGGGTGGGCTGTGATTCACCAAAAACGGTTGACGGGCTTCAGGGGGGGACTTATCCGCTGTCTGTCTGGAAAGAAGCGATGCTCTATATGATTGACGGGCTGCCCGCAAAATCTTTTGATATCAGTGAATCGTATTCCTCCGGCGGTGAGGAACAGCCAATAGAGGAAGAAGTACCGATTGAGGAAGAACTGCCGGAAGAAGTACCCGCCGAGGAGGCGGTTGAGCAGCAGGAAGAGATACCGGGGAATACTACCCAGCAGGGCGGAGGAATAGACGGAGTTATACCAAATCAGCCTGCGAATAACTCCGGACAGGGTACAAATCAGCCGGCAAATGACCAGAACCAGACGCAGGAGCCGGATCAGACACCGGACCAGGGAACAAGTCAGGAGCCGGATCAGGGAACAGGCCAGGAACCGGATCAGGATACGGGTCAGACGCCGGATGACACTGCGGCATATTCTGATGATACAGGTCAGGAACAGTAGCGGAGGATGAAATGAACGAGGAGTATCATGTAAGACGGCTGCATAAACCGATTCAATGGGATGTGGAGGTTCCCGGTTCAAAGAGTATCACGAACCGGGCGCTTCTGATGGCTGCATTGGCGCAGGGAACGGTAAAGCTGGGCGGTGTGCTGTTCAGTGACGATTCACGCTATTTTCTGAGTTCTCTGCAATCCCTTGGATATACGGTTCGCATAGATGAGAAAAAGAGGAAAGTCGAAGTAGAAGGACATGGAGGGACAATTCCGGGAAGCCAGGGAGAAATTTATGTGGGCAGCGCAGGAACCGCGGCGCGGTTTCTCACGGCAATGCTTGGAGCGGCAAACGGCGTTTTTGTAATCCAGGCATCCGAGCAGATGAAAAAAAGACCGATGCGGCCGCTTTTTGAGGTCTTGCTGCTTCTTGGAGCACAGATAGAATGGTTGGAACAGGAATGGCATCTTCCGGTGCGTATTACCGGCGCCGGAGTTGGCTCTGACCAAAGAAAAGGTTCGGTCGTTCTAAAATTGGATATCAGCGAAAGCACCCAGTTTTTAAGCGCATTGCTGTTGATTTCCCCGATGTTCCCAAAAGGTCTGCGGATTGAGATTACGAGCAAAAAGAAAGACGGTTCCTATATCCGCATTACGAAAAAGATGATGGAAGCATTTGGGGTGCATGTGGAATTTGACGGTTCAGCCTATGAGGTTCGGGCAGAATCGGGATATCGCAGAGAGGATTATCAGATAGAGCCGGATTTATCTGCCGCCTGCTATTTTTACGGCGCTGCGGCAGTCGCCGGAGGATGTGCGAAGGTAAAAAATGTACACAGTGACAGTATGCAGGGGGATTTGAAATTTCTGAAGGTTCTGGAAGAAATGGGCTGTACTCTGTCAGAGGAAGCAGATGGAATTGTTGTGAAAGCGCCGGAAAAAGGAAAGCTGAAGGGGATTTCTGTCGATATGAATGACTTTTCGGATCAGGCATTGACATTGTCGGCGATAGCTCCCTATGCGGAGAGCCCGGTTCAGATTTTCAATGTTGCCCATATCCGGGGGCAGGAATGTGACCGTATTCACGCGATTGTTTCAAATTTAAGGCGGGCGGGCATCCGCTGCGAAGAATATGAGGATGGCGTGGTAATTTATCCGGGGTATCCCGAGCCATGCGCGATTGAAACTTTTGAGGATCATCGGGTCGCTATGGCATTTTCGCTTTTGGGACTCAGAAGTGATGGGATCGTAATACGGAACCCATCCTGCTGCAGAAAGACTTTTGAACAATATTTTGATATACTTGATACGCTTTGCCGGTAGTGCATTTTGTATAAAACGGGTAAAGCTTTTTGTGAAAGTTGACATAATTATAAGTTAGGTGTACAATGCTTCATTATTGGTAAAAATTTAACCAATAAGAATACATGGAAATATGATACATAGGATTGTATCATCCTTATGAAAAGGGAGGACTTATTATGGCAACGACGAAAAAGACAACTACTGCAAATACAACAAAAACTACAAAGGCTAAAACCGCTGCGGCTAAGAAAGCGGAAGAAGTCAGGGAAGAAGTTAAGCAGGCAGTTGCAGAAAAGAAAGCGGAAGTAAAAGAGGCGGCAGAAAAGGCAGCCGAAAAAGCGGTAGAAACAGTGAAAGGTACTGCGGAAAAGACAGTAGAAAAGACAAAATCAGCAGCCTCCAAAACTGCGGCCGCCGCGAAAAAGACTGCCACGAAGAAAACAGCGACAGCTAAAAAAGCGGTTAAAGACAAAGTAGAGGAAGTAAAGACTGAGACTAAGAGAAAAGTAACAAGAAAACCGGCTAAGACAGTTGTATTACAGTATGCGGGAAAAGAAATCAATGAAGAAGAATTGACAGAGCGTGCAGTTGCACAGTTTTCCGCTTTGGAGGGCGGCGTTGCAGTTAAGAAAATTGCATTATATCTGAAACCGGAAGAAGATGCCGCTTACTACGTCATCAATGACCAGTACACCGGCCGCGTAGACTTTTAGCGAGCTACGAGCAGGGTAAAAAAGAA
>CAZGMH010000052.1:1399-5393 GCA_964526765.1 uncultured Eubacterium sp. | reverse complement strand
CGCTTAAATCCATTACTCCTCTCCCTGCTTTACATCTCCCCGTTCGCAGCGGTTTCCCCAGGAATCAATTAATTCCCCATCCCGGTAGACGCAGATAATTTCGCAGTGGTTCGCACAGTTTGGGCAGATAACTTCGCGGGTGGCGAATTCCATATCTGCCACATCGAAGCTGAAAGGTTTTTCGATACCGCAGCCCAGCGCGAGAATAGCCGCTCCATAGCAGCCCATCAGATGACCGTTTTCATCTACGATGATTTCTTCACCGAGGGAGTCCGCAAAGGCTTTTACAACTCCTTCATTTTTGCTTACGCCTCCCTGGAATACAATAGGCGGGAGTATTTTTTTCCCTTTTCCGATATTATTTAAATAATTGTTGGCAACCGCATTGCACAGACCGGCGATGATATCCTGCTTCTTGTGTCCCATCTGAATTTTGTGAACCAGATCGGACTCAGCGAATACGGTACATCTTGCGGCAATCGGCGTCGGATTCCTGCTTCCCAGGGCAATCTTTCCAAATTCCTCAACCTCCACGCCGAGGCGGCGTGCCTGGCTGGACAGGAAAGAGCCTGTTCCGGCAGCGCACAGGGTATTCATGGCGTAATCTATGGCAACCCCGTTTTCCACGCATATAATTTTGGAGTCCTGCCCGCCGATTTCCAGAATCGTGCGCACGTCCGGGTGCAAAGTAGTAGTCCCGACGGCGTGGGCTGTAATTTCGTTTTTGACAATGCTGGCGTTGCACATAGCGCCCACCAGCTTGCGGGCGCTCCCGGTAGTACCGGCAGCGACAACCTGATATTCGTTCAGGTCAATCTTTTTGCCCAGGGCGGCGATTACTTTTTTGGCGGCGCCCATCGGGTTTCCCTCTGTCCAGAGATAAATGCCTGCCAGAATATTTTTCTTTTCGTCTATGATGACGCCTTTGGTAGAAATAGAACCGATATCGATTCCTAAATATGCTTTCTTCAAGATTGTGTTACTTCCTTTCTCATGGCAATCATATCATAAAATGCTTCCAGTCTCGTTTCGATACCGGTATCGCTGGTCTGAGTATCATAGTTCAGATATAATACCGGAATCTTATAGTCGGCGCTGATATTGTGCAGTACCGGAACGGCATCCATTTCAGGCGTGCATCCGAAAGACTTCACATGGATCAGCCCGTCAAAGCCCTTTTTCGCATAGTATTCGGCAAGGGCAATTGTCGAGACGCTGGAGCTCCCCATATCAAATTTCGTGTAGCGGCTGCTCAGCTTTTTCTGGATGTTCACCCAGATGGAAGATGGAAATTTGTATAAATCATAATTGATGTAGCCTTTTAGTTTTCTGAGGACGCCCTCATCCGGGCAGAGCATAACGCTGTTAGAGAGGTTCATCCAACGGTGTACCTCAGCGCCCATCTGAGCGATTTTTTTCTCAATCTCGTGATTGGAATAGGGGTCCATGATGGTGAAATATTCGCCCACCACTCCGACACGGAGCGGATGTTCCGGTTTGTTTAGCGGAATATTTTCAAAGGCTTTCATGGTTTCTTTGTAAATGCGGTTCACATCTTTCAGTTTTTCCGCTTTTCGCAAATCTGCTAGAAACCGGTTATAAACTTTGTCATAGGAGCCGGTTTCTGCCTCGAATCCCATATTCTGCCGGTAATAGTCCTCGACCTTATCAATCACAGAAATCATTTTTGCTGTGGCCGGGAGCGCCCGCGCCATCTGAAGCAGGGTTGCATCCGGCGCGAGCTGCTTCATACCCTTTAGCATACCGGGTATATTTTTGTACCGGAATAAAGTCAGATTGAACATTTCAAAGTCATATCCCATATCCCGCAGAATCTGCTCATGCAGCTCCCCGTAATATCCGAGCCGGCAGGTTCCGCCGGTCTGGATTAAAACGTTTGCGCCCTTTTCCAGGGCTTCGATATAACAGCCCATCATACATTTGAAAGGGGCGCATACAAAATCCGGGCTGTATTTTGCGCCAAGGTCAATGGTACGTTTTGTCATGGACGGCGGAGCCATGTAGTCCAGATGAAGTCCGTTGTTGACGAAATAGCGGATGGGAATATCGTAATTGCCTAATTGCGGATAACATAATTTGTATGGTTTCTGAGGCATTAAACATTCATCTCCTTTCGGAAACGGATAATATCGATAAAGCTTTCCAATCGGGTCTCGATACCGGCATTTCCGTCCTGGCTGTCCAGAAGCAGATTCAGGACAGGCTTATCCTTGACGCGGCGGATGATCATTTCATTGACCATAGAGTCCGGCCCGCAGGGGAAAGCGGTCAGCAGGATAATCCCGTCGATCCGGTCGTGGTATTTGTAAATTGAACCGAGCAGCTCACGGCTCATGATCCACGGAACATGCTGGCAAATATGGCAGGAATCCTTCTGAGCCTGTTTCAGATCTATGGCGTCCGAACAGACAGGAAGGGCGTCCAGGCGCTCAATCCCCTTTAAAATCGGTTTCCCGATATATTCATCGTACAGGTTATAGCTGTGTCCTACAACAAGGATTTTGATTTTTTCGGTGGCAAGCTGTTCTTCCTGTTTCTGTATGGCTGCAAGCTGTGCTTCTTTCCATGCCAGGAGGGCGGATTTGTAGGCGGTCTGCGCTTCCTGCCGGGATTTCCCCAATTCCATGCCCAGCGAAGTATAAGCGCCGGCTTCCGGCTTTTTCTGCCGGATATCTACATCGCAGGTAATAAATTTCATATTTTTGTCCCGAAATGTGTTGGCGCACATATCGTATAACGCTTCAAAGCGGCTGCAAAAAATACCGTCTTTTCCATAGTTGGCAATGCGCGGCACAAATACGGCGTCACATTTTCCCTCTAATGTAGAAACATGTCCGAAAAACAGCTTGCTGGAGAGGCAGTTTTCATCGATAGAATAATGATTTCCTGCCTCCATGATGGTTTTGTTTGTGTGCGGGCTTAAAACTGTTTCCATGCCGAGTTCGCGAAAAAATGTTTTCCATAACGTATCATATCGGTAGTAAAGCAAAGCCCGTGGTATGCCTATTTTCATCTTCTATATACATCCTAACTTTTTAAAATATTCAAGATATGCAGCGATCATTTCCCGGTCAATCGGCGGACAGGAAATACCGGACTGATTTAACAGCAGGTTTGCGTTTGTCGTGTCATATATGGTATCTTTGCCTGCAAAATGCCGTAAAACACCCGGATTATTTTCTGTTCCGGTTTCAAACAGACACGCCAGGAGCGTCATGGCGTTCTGGGAAGCGTCTGATTGTTTCAGGCGGTTTTTCCATGCGGGGAATGAAATATAGCGGACCGGATAGCCACAGTCACGGACATAGGATACCAGTTCCTTCATCGGCAATGGTTTTGGATTAACCAGATTGAAAGCATGGTTCAGCGCTTCTTTTTTCCGGGAAATGCAGGCGATTGCGTCAGCCACAAAGTCTACCGGCGTCATATGGACGCAATAGGATGTGCGGGGAATCGCCTTCATCTGAATCATGCCTACGATCATACGGCTGACCATATCCTCCATATCCCAGATACCGTTGGAGGCGCCGGTGATGTCGCCGGGACGGTAAATTACAGCGTATAAACCGCGTTTTTTGGCTATTTCCACGAGTTTCTCTGACACCCATTTGGTTTCGGAATAAGCGAGGGAAAAGCCCCTGCTGGTCGTGAGAGGATCATTCTCATAGACCCGCTTCCCTTTATTGTTTGGGGTGTCATAGACACTGTAGGAAGAAATATAATGATAATATTTTGGTTTCCCGGTACACGCAAGCCGCAGCGTTTCTATCGTTCCCCGGACATTGGTTCCCTTTAAAAATTCATAAGGGAACACAAAGTTGAGCAGCGCGCCGTTCTGGTAAATTGCCTCGATATCCTCTGACAGCATTTTCCAGGCGTCATCGGAAAGACCAAGATTCGGGCTGGACAGATCGCCGATGACCGGATACAGGTAAGCGCGGTAACTCTCATCCCAGCAGGCATAGTGCTTCAT
>CAZGMH010000052.1:0-1299 GCA_964526765.1 uncultured Eubacterium sp. | reverse complement strand
TTTTGCACCTGCCTTTGCACCGGAAAGTACCCGGCGGACATAATTTGAAACTCCGGCTACGGAAGAATCCTGCAGCATTTCCCTGAGATCCAGCTTGATGTGAAATCTCTGTTCAATTTTATTTACCAGTTCAAAGCCCATCAGCGAGTCCCCGCCAAGCTCCAGAAAAGAGTCCGTCAGGCTGTATTGTTCGATATTGAGCACTTTTTCAAATACAGATTTGACCTGAAGAAGTATTTCATCTGCTTTATCCAGTGATTTGTCAATCAGGTTGGATTCGCCCGTGCCGGTGCGGTAAGCATGGCTGCTGTACAGAATCTGAAGTTTTCCTTCCAGATACATACTCCGGGCTTTCATCATCTGTAATTTATTGTTGTCCGTCCGGGGGATAGCCCGCTTGGGGACAAAAATAATATCGTAGAAGGAGAATCCAAAGCGTTCAGAGACCGCAGCGTTAATTTGTTGAACCCGTTTCTGAAAATCCTCCTCCGGACTGGATTCTACGACGGCAATGATCTGTTCTTTTGTCCCGTTGTTACAAGAAAAGAATCCGACGGAGGATGCAGAAAGGGCGGGTACTTTCTGTTGAAGGAGAACTTGCAGGTCGCCCGGATAAATATTGTGCCCGTTTACGATCAGCATTTCCTTGATACGTCCGGTAATATACAGATGACCCTCATAAAGAAATCCCAAATCTCCGGTTTTATAAAAATTACAGTTATAGCCCTCTAATTTGACATGGAAATTGGCGTTGTCCCTGATGCCGCCCCAATAGCCGTCCGCCACGCTGTCGCCGGCAATAAAGATTTCTCCGATGCGCAGGTCGGGATAGACTTTTTTTGTTTTGGGATTGGCGATTACCACGGTCAGATCCTTTACGGGAGCTCCGACACTGACAATTTCCTTTACATTTTCACCATCTTCGACGGGAACCGCCCTGTTATGCTGGTAAGCCTCATAATCCAGCTTTAAGGTACGGTAGTCCTGGCTGGCAAAGGTGGCAAGGCATACATTTTCCGCAAGCCCGTATCCGGGAGCCATAGCATTTGGGGACAGCTGAAACATTTCCGAAAAGGTTTCGACTGTCCTGGCGCTGATAAATTCAGAACCGTTCATAAAATGAGTTACCCGGGTCAGCGGATATTTTGCGGCGTCTTCTTTCGTAAAAATCCGGGTACACGCTTCATATGCGGAACCGGGTCCGACTGTCAGTGTAAGCTTAAAATCAGACATCATCTTTATCCACAGTTTCGGATTTTCCAAAAACTGCAGAGTGGGAAGAAAATAAGCGCAGGAATC
>CAZGMH010000051.1:0-12218 GCA_964526765.1 uncultured Eubacterium sp. | reverse complement strand
ACAAATTTGTTACTCACCGCCTATAGAGGCGGGAGTCATCTCCCCTCTGATATATCGTTTTTTTTATTGGAATATTTCTCCGGTCAGCAGTTCATATGCTTCTTTATATTTATCTACCGTTTTTTCGATAACGTCATCCGGGAGCAGATAATCACTGTCCGGATTTGCTTTCAGCCAGTCTCTTACGAACTGCTTATCATAAGAAGGCTGTCCCTGTCCCGGCTTATATCCCTCCAAAGGCCAGAACCTTGAGCTGTCCGGTGTCAGCATCTCATCGCCCAGCACGACATTTCCGTCCCCGTCCAGACCGAACTCAAACTTCGTATCTGCGATAATGATACCTTTTTTCAATGCGTACTCAGCGCATTTTTTATATAAAGCAATCGTATAATCTTTTAACTTCTGAGCATAGCCGCTTCCTTTTCCCGGATACAGCTTTTCTAAAATTTCTACGGTTTTCTCAAAACTTACATTTTCATCATGATCGCCAATCTCAGCTTTCGTAGACGGCGTATAAATCGGCTCCGGCAGTTTTTCGGATTCCTGCAGCCCCTCCGGCAGTTTAATACCGCAGACAGTTCCGTTTTCCTGATAGCTTGCCCATCCGCTGCCTGTAATATATCCGCGCACGATGCACTCAACCGGAAGCATTTCCAGTTTCCTGCATTTCATGCTGTTTCCATCAAAATTTTCATTTTGGAAAAATTCCGGCATATCCTTTACATCTGTAGAAATCATGTGATTTGGCAGAATATCCTTTGTGTAATCAAACCAGAATTTAGACATCTGCGTTAAGATCGCGCCTTTTTTTGCAACTTTGTTTTTTAAAATAACGTCAAATGCAGAAATTCTGTCTGTCGCTGTGATGATCAGGCTGTCCCCGATATCATATACTTCACGTACTTTTCCCTCTTTTACCGGTTTAAATTCTTGAATGCTCATGATCGATTCCCTTCTTTTTTCAATTAGTCCGGCGCCTTTCACATCGCCGCGGCCCGTATACAGAATTAGTATAATACATGCAAAAAACATTCGTCAATCGGCAAAGCGCCCGGGAGAAAAATCCGGGTGTAGAAAATCCTGCCTGAATGATTCATTTTTTTGTTGAATTTTATCTATTTTTTCACTAACAAAGAATGACCGGTCATTTCCTCCGGCTGTTCCATACCCATCATCTCGATCAGCGTCGGGGCAATATCTGCCAGGCAGCCGCCTTCTTTTAAGGTGTATGCCAGATCATAATTAATCAGAATGAACGGCACCGGATTCGTCGTATGGGCAGTGAAGCTCTCGCCGGTATTGTAATCAATCAGTTGTTCCGCGTTTCCGTGATCTGCACACAGGAACATCTGTCCGTTTACTTCCCTCAGAGCCGCAACCGCACGTCCCACACAGGTATCTACCGCTTCCACAGCAGCAATCGCCGCCGCTTCCACACCTGTATGGCCGACCATGTCCGGATTTGCAAAATTGATGATGATGACATCATACTTATCTGATTTAATCGCATTTACAAGATTGTCACACACTTCGTATGCGCTCATCTCCGGTTTCAGGTCGTAGGTGGCAACTTTCGGGGAGTTTACCAGAATCCGGTCCTCTCCTTCGTTTGGCTCTTCCACGCCCCCGTTGAAAAAGAATGTCACGTGTGCGTATTTTTCTGTCTCAGCGATACGCGCCTGCTTTTTGCCGTTTGCTGCAAGGAACTGTCCAAATGTATTCTCAAGCTCTACTTTATGGAAAGCAATCTGCTTGTTTGGAATGGTTACATCATATTCGGTAAAGCAGATGTAGGTCACATCTTTTCTAGCTCCGCGGTCAAAACCGCTGAACTCATCTGCACAAAATGTTCTCGTAATCTCCCTTGCACGGTCCGGACGGAAGTTGTAGAAAATAATTGTGTCTTTATCATTGATTGTTGCCACAGGTCTGCCGTCTCTTGTAATGACAGTCGGCACAATGAACTCATCTGTCACATCCTCTGCGTAGGAAGCTTCCATAGACGCCGCTGCGTCTGTCACCTGTCTGCCCTCGCCCAATGTCAGCGCCCTGTAGGCAGCTTCCACACGGTCCCAGCGGTTGTCACGGTCCATGACATAATAACGTCCAATGATGGTTGCAATCTCACCTACGCCAATCTCTGCCATCTTTTCCTGCAATTCGGCGATAAAGCCTTTTCCTGATGTCGGGGAAGTATCGCGTCCGTCCATAAAGCAATGAACATATACTTTTTCAACGCCTTCGCGTTTTGCCAGTTCCAGCAGACCGTAGAGATGCGTATTATGGCTGTGTACGCCGCCGTCGGAAAGCAGGCCGTATAAATGAAGCGCGGAATTATTTGCCTTCACATTTGCTATTCCTGCCAGCAGCGCTTCGTTTTTGAAGAAATCACCGTCTTCAATTTCTTTCGTAATTCTTGTCAATTCCTGATATACAATGCGTCCGGCGCCCATATTCAAATGTCCGACCTCAGAATTGCCCATCTGTCCATCCGGAAGCCCCACTGCAAGTCCGCTGGCATTTCCCTTTACAAAAGGACAATCCCTCATCAGCGCGTCAATATTTGGCGTTTTCGCCTCATATACCGCATTTGCCTCGGTTCTCTCATTTAAGCCGAAACCGTCTAAAATCATCAGTACAGTTGGTTTTTTACTCATATTTATTCAATCCTCTTCACGAAAGTTTTACAGCTTTCCGCTGCAAGGAACAGAAAGCTGCAAACATGTTATTTTTATTTGTAGTTTACGATTTTACCAAAATCAGCTTTCAGGGAAGCTCCGCCTACCAGACCGCCGTCAATATCCGGTTTTGCAAACAATTCCGCCGCATTTCCTGCATTTACGGAACCGCCGTACTGGATACGGATTGCCTCTGCGGTTGCCTCATCATAAACCTCGGCGATACATGCGCGGATTGCGCCGCATACTTCCTCAGCCTGGTCGGATGTCGCCGTCTCGCCTGTCCCGATTGCCCAGATTGGCTCGTAAGCGATTACTGCTGTCTTTGCCTGGTCTGCGGTTACATTCTGGAAGGCAATCTTAATCTGCATACGGATCCAGTCAATGTAAATACCCTGTTTTCTCTGGGTCAGTGATTCGCCGCAGCAGATGATTGGCGTGATGCCATGCTCGAAAGCTTTCAACACTTTCTTATTTACAGTCTCATCTGTCTCTGCAAAGTATTCTCTTCTCTCTGAATGACCGATAACGACATATTTTACGCCTGCAGCCGTAAGCATTGCCGGAGATATTTCCCCCGTGTAAGCTCCGCTCTCCTCAAAATACATATTTTCAGCGCCGATGTTGATGTTGCTGCCCTTTGCGGCTTCCATAGCCGGAATGATATCGATTGCCGGTACGCAAAATACCACGTCTGCTTCCTCATTTGCTACCAGCGGTTTTAATTCGTTTACCAGGGCGACAGCCTCGCTCGGTGTTTTATTCATTTTCCAGTTTCCTGCAATAATTTTCTTTCTTGCCATATTCTATTTGCCCCCTTCTTATTTATCGTTCGCGGCTGCTACGCCCGGCAAATCCTTACCCTCTAAAAATTCAAGGGAAGCTCCGCCTCCTGTGGAAATGTGCGTCATCTTATCGCCAAATCCCAACTGATTTACCGCCGCTGCGGAATCGCCGCCGCCGATAATCGTTGTCGCATCTGTCTCTGCCAGGGATTTTGCCACGGCAATTGTTCCCGCTGCAAGAATCGGATTCTCGAACACGCCCATCGGTCCGTTCCATACAACGGTTTTTGCGGATTTTACCGCATCAGCAAAAAGCTCCGCTGTCTTTGTTCCGATGTCAAGGCCCTCTGCGCCTGCCGGAATTGCGTCAGAAGGAACTATTTCTACCGGAATCTTTGCATCAATCGGGCTTGGGAAGGAAGCGGCGATTGTCGTGTCAATCGGAAGAAGTAATTTCTTGCCGAGTTTTTCCGCCTTTTCCATCATCTCTTTACAGTAATCAATCTTTGTATCATCTACTAAGGAATTTCCAACTTCATATCCTTTTGCTTTCAGGAAAGTAAACGCCATACCGCCGCCGATAATCAATGTATCACATTTCTCCAGCAGGTTGGAGATAACGTTTAATTTGTCCGCAACTTTTGCGCCGCCCAGGATTGCGACAAACGGTCTCTGCGGATTATTTACCGCATTTCCGAGGAAGTCAATTTCTTTCTGCATTAAGTATCCGACTACAGCGGTATCCACAAGCTGAGCCACGCCAACGTTGGAGCAGTGCGCTCTGTGGGCGGTACCGAAAGCATCGTTTACAAATACATCGCAGATGGAAGCAAGGTCTTTGGAAAATGCTTCGCCGTTTTTTGTCTCCTCTGCCCTGAAACGCGTGTTCTCAAGCAGGATAACATCTCCGTCCTTCATAGCCTCTACAGCCGCTTTCGCATTCGGTCCGACTACTTCCGGGTCTGCCGCAAATTTCACTTCCTGTCCGAGAAGCTCGGATAAACGGGCTGCCACGGGAGCCAGTGTCTTTGTCTTTTTATCCTCTTCTGTTTTTACTTTGCCAAGGTGGGAGCAGAGAATGACTTTTCCGCCGTCTGCAATCAGTTTTTTGATTGTCGGAAGAGCCGCAACAAGACGGTTCTCATCTGTGATTTTGCCATCTTTTAACGGAACATTGAAATCGCATCTGCAAAGCACGCGCAGACCTTTTACCTGGATATCATCTACTGATTTTTTGTTTAACATATATTATTCTCCTTCATAAAAATCAGGTCCGGTCCTCTGAAAGACCGGACCCCAATGAGTCTTTGTTTTTACTCTTAATTATGCTAATTCTGCAAAATACTTGATTGTACGAACCATCTGGCTTGTGTAGCTGTTCTCATTGTCATACCAGGAAACAACCTGTACCTGAGTTGTTCCGTTGTCTAACGGTAATACCATTGTCTGAGTAGCGTCAAACAGGGAACCATATGTCATACCAACGATATCGGAAGAAACGATTTCATCTTCATTGTATCCGTAGGATTCGTTCGCCGCCGCTTTCATAGCTGCATTGATTTCCTCAGCAGTTACATTGCCTTCCACTACTGCATTTAAAATAGTTGTGGAACCTGTTGGGGTCGGTACGCGCTGTGCTGCGCCGATTAATTTGCCGGACAGTTCCGGGATAACAAGGCCGATTGCTTTTGCAGCGCCTGTGCTGTTCGGAACGATATTAACCGCTGCTGCACGGGATCTTCTTAAATCTCCTTTTCTCTGCGGTCCGTCAAGTGTCATCTGATCGCCTGTGTAAGCATGGATTGTGCACATGATACCGGATTTAACCGGAGCTAAATCATTCAAAGCTTTTGCCATCGGCGCCAGGCAGTTTGTTGTACAGGAAGCTGCGGAAATGATTGTATCCTCTTTTGTCAGAATATCCTGATTTACATTGTAAACAACTGTAGGAAGATCGTTTCCGGCCGGTGCGGAAATAACAACTTTCTTTGCGCCTGCATTTACATGAGCCTGTGCTTTTGCTTTGGATGTATAGAATCCGGAACACTCTAATACAACGTCTACATCCAATGCTCCCCACGGACAATTGTTTGCATCCGGTTCAGCATAAATCTTGATTTCTTTTCCATCTACAGTAATAGAATCTTCGCCGGCGGCAACGGTATCAGCTTTTGCATATTTACCCTGAGAAGAATCATACTTTAATAAGTGAGCAAGCATTTTCGGGCTTGTCAAATCATTGATTGCTACAATTTCATAACCCTCTGCGCCAAACATTTGTCTGAATGCCAGACGTCCAATACGACCAAAACCATTAATTGCTACTTTTACTGCCATCTTTTCATTCCTCCTAGAATTAAAATGTATTGGGATATACCCCTTTAGTTTCTTTTTTGGATAATTCATCCAAGCTGTCTATATTTTAACGAATTAAGCTAACTTTTTCAATAGTTTCTATGCGATTATTTCAACTTTGTTAATTTTTTCACTATCTTGGCGCTTTTTTTCCGTCTTTCCAGCAAAACATACAAAACACAGATTTGAGCGCTTTTATTTTTTGACAATTGTGCCTATATAGAGTATCATAATCTATGGAAATTATACAAAGGTTTTTATCCTTTTTGTAAATTCTCAATTTTTTTCTATGAAATTTGCTATATAAAGTATTTTATATTGTATACAAGGAGGTCTTTTTATGCTTTGGGATACCCATATGCACACACATTTTTCCGGGGACAGCGATGCCCAGCCGGAATCCATGATCGAGCAGTCCGTCCGGCTCGGGCTTCCCGGGATCTGCATCACGGATCATCTGGATTATGATTACCCGGATGACCCTGAACTATTCCTGCCGGATCTGGAAAAATATGCCGGTACAATCAGACATTTACAGGAAAAATATCACAAACAGCTTCCAATCCGTTTTGGCATTGAGCTTGGACTGCAGCCCCATCTGGCAAAAAAACATCATGATCTGCTGGCACAATATGATTTTGACTTCGTGATTGGCTCCTCCCATGTTGTCCACGGCATAGACCCCTACTATCCGGTTTACTATGAAGGACGCACGGAGACGGCAGCCTATCAGGAATATTTTGACTCTATTCTGGAAAATATTCATGCTTTTGACGGATTTGATGTATATGGCCATATCGATTATGTGGTGCGCTACGGCCCGAATAAAAACGCTGATTACAGTTATCGGAAATATTGCGGCATTATTGATGAAATTTTAAAAACTCTCATTGAAAAGGGAAAAGGCATTGAAATCAATACCGCCGGGTTTAAATACGGTCTCGGTCATCCGAATCCCACCGAGGACATCCTGAAGCGCTACCGGGAACTGGGCGGGGAAATCATCACCATCGGGGCGGACGGACACAGACCGGAACATATTGCCTATGATTTCGACAGGGTTCCGGGGATTTTAAAGGCGTGCGGTTTTGATTATTATACGGTGTTCCGGGACAGGAAGCCGGAGTTTGTCAAATTGTAGTTTATATACTGCAATTTGACAAATCCCATATATGAAAATGTAGTTTATGTACCGTAAAAGACTTTTTAATCAAATTCACAAAAAATTTGTATTTCGGACAAAAAATAAGGCCGAAAACCCATTTCCGGATTCTCAGCCTGTGTGAATGTTTTTTATGCGTTTATACGGTTTTATCTGCTTTCAGTTTCTTTACTTCGTCAAGAGGAAGGCCGGAAATAGCAGCAATCTCATCCAATGCATATTTCCCGGCTTTCAGCATACGAAGCGCAACTTCTTTCAGCGAATCTTTCCTCATATCTTCCATAACCTTACACATAACTGCAATTCCCTCCTTACTTTCTTTGAAAAATCTTACTCTGTCTGCTAACACTCCATAGTACATATCTGATGGATTCGTACAGGAAAAGTCGTGCATTAATTTCCCGATTGGCGATTCGTCACGAAATGCTCCGTTCACATATAAGATATGCGAACCATCCTCAAATCTTTCACCAGTTCCCAGAAAACAACGCTCAACCTGATATAAAGGTTTCCCTTTTCCCATTACGTCATTTTCGGTTATAAAAACAACGTAGGTTTCCGGAAGATCGTCAAAATCCTCGCCCTTTTCCAAAAGGTTTGCATCCATCATGCTGCTGTTATAACGCGCTCTTTTTCGTCCTGCTCCTTTATCTGCACGTTGGATTTCAATGTTAAATTTCCGTCCGGCACTGTCTGTTGCCAGCACGTCCAGCCTTACAGAACGGTTCAGCAGATTTTCCACAAATACCTGTGTGCGGACATCAACCACTTTCAAATCCGGCTTATCCAATACAATCTGCAATACCAGTTCAATACATTCCGTATTGCCCTCAAAGCATTTTGTGAGAAAATCATCGTCCAGGAGACGAAAACCTCTAAGACGCTGCAAATCTTCCTGATGTTTTCGGTCCATTGTTTCACTTACCGTCAAAATTCCCACCTGCTTTCTTTTAGTTTTCTGTATGTTCATACTACCATAACTCCTCCGTCTTTTCAAGCCGGGAAAATCCGGTTGTGCCGTCAGTTAACACAAAATGCTCTAAATGATTCTTCACTAACCACGAGAAAACTTCGCGATTAAAAAGTCATTTAGAGCATATATCATCAGGTGCGCTTATTTTCAAACTATTTCTCTCCGTAAAATGAAATTTCATTGACTTTACATTATTGCAAATCCCTCAGTCTTTCCACCGTCCTTTTCAGCGCTTCCACCGTTTTGTCCAGTTCCTCCTTCGTATTTTGCGGGCCGAGCGTAAAACGAAGCGCCCCATAAGCTTCCTCTGTGGAATTTCCAATCGCCATCTGCACATGGGAAGGTTTATCACTTCCCGCAGAACATGCGGAGGCCGCCGATATGCAGATTCCCTCCAAATCCAAAAGCGCCACTACCGCTCCCCCGTTAATTCCGGCAATGCTGATATTGACGTTGCCCGGCAAGCGCAGGATGGAAGAACCGTTCAGCTTCACACCCGGAATCTCACGAAAAAGCCTGCTGATGAGATAATCCCGCAGCATCGTCTCATACTGCATCTTCCGGTTCAAAATCTGATGGGACATCCGCGCCGCTTTCCCCAGTCCGACGATTCCCGGTACGTTTTCCGTCCCGGCGCGCATCTTTTTTTCCTGTCCGCCGCCGTACAGCATCGGTTTTAAATCTAATCCTTTTCCCGCATACAAAAACCCGGTTCCTTTCGGACCGTTAAATTTGTGTCCGCTGGCAGACATTAAATCAATTCCCAGACGCGCCGGTTCCACAGGCACCTGCCCATAAGCCTGGACCGCATCCGAATGGAACAGAATTTTCCGTTTTTTCGCAATCCGGGCGATATGCTCCACCGGCTGTATCGTGCCGATTTCATTGTTGGCATACATAACGGAAATCATCACGGTATCCGGGCAGATTGCCCGCTCCAGGAAATTGACGTCCACAATGCCGGCCCTGTTTACAGGCGCATAAGTGACACGCACTCCCTGTCTTTCCAGTTCCGCGCAGGTATTCAGTATTGCATGATGCTCAATCCCTGATGTGATGATATGGGGTCTTTTTCTTCCGCCGCTTTTTACCGCAAAGCGCAGCGCCCAGTTATCCGACTCCGTTCCTCCCGACGTAAAATAAATGGTCTCCGGCTCCACATACAACGTGGAAGCCACCATCTCCCTTGCCTTTTCTATCGCTTTTTTGCTCTCCTCTCCCAACTCGTAACCGGAAGATGGATTTCCATAATACCGCCCATAAAAAGGGAGCATGACATCTAATACTTCCGAAAATGGCTGCGTGGTCGCAGCATTATCCAGATAAATCATCCGTTTCATGTTATCCACCATTCTTTCTTGTTCTGACCGATGTTTTCCCGCATATAATTTATAAAAAATATTGCCATGCCGCTTCCTCGTGGCTGCGGCAGTGACAAAAAGGCTCTTCTCTTGCAAAAAACAAACTTTTTTAAAAACAGCCTGGTTTCCGGCACATTAATTCTGACTCTTACCGGAATTGTAAGCAGGATGATCGGTTTCTATTATAAAATATTCCTTTCCAGAACAATCGGTGCGGAAGGACTGGGAATTTATCAGCTCATTTTTCCGGTTTTCTCCCTGCTCATCTCCGTCTCGGCGGCGGGAATCCAGACAGCGATTTCCCGTTACTGTGCGCAATGTGAGACAGAGCGGCAGGCCCGTGGATACTTATATGCCGGCCTGTTCCTGTCCCTGTCGCTGTCTCTCATCTGTATGGCTGCCGTCTGGAAAAACGCAGAATGGATTGGCATCACGTTTCTGGCAGATGAACGGACGATAGAGCTGCTTGGCATTATGTCCTGGTCCCTGCCCTTTGCCTGCATCCACTCCTGTATCAACGGCTATTATTACGGCAAAAAAAAGACGGTAATCCCCGCCGTCTCCCAGTTTTTAGAACAGACGGTACGGGTCGGAGGCGTCTATCTGATTGCACAGATTGCCCTGGAGCAGGATCAGGTTTTGACTGCAAAAACCGCCGTATGGGGGCTTTTTATCGGAGAATTTGCCTCCTCGCTCTATTCCGTTACAATGATAAGTCTGGAAAAAAGACATACGCATCAAAAGCTTTCCCCAAAAAAGAAATATTTGCGGAACCTGATTTCCCTTGCCGCGCCGCTGACTGTCAACCGGATTCTGTTAAGCATCTTCCAGAGTGCGGAAGCTTTGCTTATTCCAATCCGGCTAAGGGCGTTCGGCTATACAAACACAGACGCATTAAGTGTGTACGGCATTATGACCGGTATGGTTTTTTCCACCATTATGTTTCCTGCCGTCCTGAGCAATTCCCTCTCCGTCATGCTGCTGCCTGCCGTGTCAAAGGCCTGTGCCGCCAACCGGAACAACCTGGTGCGCAAAGCGGTTCATCAAACTGTGGAAAGCTGTGTCATTCTGGGTCTCATCTGCACTTTCGGCTTCCTGCTTGCCGGAAACTGGATCGGCGTTCATCTGTTCCACAACACGCTGGCAGGCATTTATATCGAGACATTAAGCTGGATCTGTCCATTCCTGTTTTTAAGCGGCACCCTCGGAAGTATCTTGCACGGTCTCGGCAAGGCAACCACCACGCTGATCATCAATCTGTCCGGAGCTTTCATTCGGATTGGATTCGTCTTTATCGGAATCCCGGTAATCGGTCTGAAGGCCTATCTGTGGGGAATGCTGGTCAGCCAGATCTGGACTGCGGTATGTGCCTATATCTGTATTCGCAGATTTGCCGTAATCAAAAATTGCCCGTAAAAAGGAATCCCTTCCTGAAGCTTCTGTTCAGGAAGGGATTCCTTTTTATGAAATATTTCCCCCATTTACTTTCCAAACGCCCTGCGGATCCGCTCCATCGCATCCTCCACAACGCTTCTCGGACTGGCAATATTGATTCTCATAAAACCTGCGCCCTCGTCGCCGAACATTACGCCCTCGTCCAGCCACAGCTTCGCTTCATACAGCATCTTATCCTGAAGCGTCTTGCTGTCATATCCATAATCGCGAAAATCCATCCACAAAAGATATGTCCCCTCAGGCTCTATAAGATGAACTTTCGGAAGATACTTTTCTATATAATCCCGGATATAGTCCGCGTTTCCTTTCAGATAGACAAGCAGCTCCTCAAGCCATGCTTCCCCTTCCTCATAAGCCGCCTGGCAAGCCATCTGTCCAAAAATATTTGCTCCGTAATAAGCGGTCCTGTTCAACTCCTGAATGTAGTCTCTGCGCAGTTTTGGATTTTTAATCATAATGTTGGATAGCTGCAGCCCCGCCAGGTTGAAGGTCTTGCTCGGAGCGGTACAGATAACCGCCATATCCGCATATTCCTCCGGGAGCGTTCCAAATGCCGTGTGATGATGTCCTTCCATAATAAAATCGCAGTGAATCTCATCCACCACTATGATTACATGATGCTTTTTACAAATCTCAGCCGCATGCATCAATTCCTCCTCTGTCCACACACGGGATACCGGATTGTGCGGACTGCAAAGCAAAAACAGCTTCACCTGATTATCAAAAATTTTCTGTTCCATATCCTCATAATCCATAACGTATTTTCCATCTTTTAACACCAGCGCATTGTTTACCAGCTTCCGGTTATTGCGCTCAATAACATTCGTAAAGGGATAATATACCGGACGCTGGATCATAACAGCCTCTCCCTCCCGCGTGTACGCACGGACGGCCGCTGCCAGTGCAAATACAACACCCGGCGTGCCCAGTATCCATTTCTTTTCTATTTTCCATCCAAACCTTTTTTCAAACCACCCAATCACTGCCCGGTAATAATCATCCTTTTTCCCCGTATAGCCATAAATTCCATGAGCAGCAATTTCCCGGATTCTTTCTTTTACCGGGGGAGCGGTCTCAAAATCCATATCCGCCACCCACATGGCAAGCGTATCCTCATCCAGTCCGCGTTCTTTCAAAAAGCTGTGCTTTTCACAGCTTGTATTGGTACGGTCAATTACCTTGTCAAATCCATACTTCATATCCTTATCTCTCCTTTTTTAAAAGCTTATGCGCCGCCTGTTCCGTCACAGGAAAGAACCTTCACGCTTCGGCGTGATAAGTCTTTCCTGTGACAGAATAATGCGAAACAATTTCCTGTGACAGAATAATGCGAAGCAATTTCCTGCGACAGAATAATGCGAAACAATTTCCTGCGACAGAATAATGCGAAACAATTTCCTGCGACAGAATAATGCGAAACAATTTCCTGTGAAACAAAAATGAAGCGGA
>CAZGMH010000050.1:0-12256 GCA_964526765.1 uncultured Eubacterium sp. | reverse complement strand
CAATCAGCCGGCAGGCGTCCGCTATCCGACAGAAAATCCGTTTGCGTAATGATATTCTCCGGGAGAGGATCCTCTCTCCCGGAAATTTAAATTTGCTGCCAGATTGCAGGAGAATTTATTATGGGAGGAGCAGATATGTTATATATTGGCGTAGATTTAGGTACGTCCGCCGTAAAGCTTTTGCTGATGAGCGCGGATGGAACAATTGAAAATGTGGTGTCAAAGGAATATCCTTTGTACTTCCCCCATCCGGGCTGGTCGGAACAGAAGCCGGAGGATTGGTGGGATGCGGTTGTTGCAGGAATCCGTGAACTGACAGAAGGGTTTGATAAATCCCGGGTTGCGGGCATCAGCTTCGGCGGTCAGATGCACGGGCTGGTAATTCTGGATGAAAATGACGACGTTATCCGCCCGGCAATTTTATGGAACGACGGAAGAACCGGAAAAGAGACCGATTATCTGAATAACGAAATCGGAAAGGAGAAGCTTTCGGAGTATACGGCAAATATCGCCTTTGCAGGCTTTACCGCCCCGAAGATTCTCTGGGTGAAAGCAAATGAACCGGAGAATTTTGCAAAAATTGCAAAAATCATGCTGCCCAAAGATTATATAGCATATAAACTCAGCGGCGTACATAGCTGTGATTATTCGGACGCATCCGGTATGCTGCTGATGGATGTAAAAAATAAATGCTGGTCAAAAGAGATGATTGATATCTGCGGAATCACGGAAGAAATGCTGCCAAAGCTGTTTGAAAGCTTTGAAGTGACCGGAACGCTGAAACCGGATGTGGCGGATTTGCTCGGACTGCCCAAAGACTGTAAAGTTGCAGCCGGAGCCGGAGATAATGCGGCCGCTGCGGTAGGAACAGGAACCGTTGGAGACGGTATGTGCAATATTTCCCTCGGCACAAGCGGAACGATTTTTGTTTCCAGCAGGGAATTTGGAGTGGACAAATATAACGCGCTTCATGCGTTTGCCCATGCGGACGGACATTATCACCTGATGGGCTGTATGCTCAGCGCTGCATCCTGCAATAAATGGTGGATGGATGATATCATCGGGACGAAAGATTATGGCAGGGAGCAGGAAGCCATCACAAAACTGGGAGAAAATAATGTATTTTTCCTTCCGTATCTGATGGGTGAGCGTTCCCCGCACAACAATCCGGATGCCCGCGGCACATTTATCGGAATGACGATGGACACTACACGGGCAGACATGACACAGGCGGTACTGGAGGGCGTGGCGTTTGCTATCCGGGATTCCTTTGAGGTTGCAAAATCTCTTGGCGTTCAGATTGAGCGCACAAAAATCTGCGGCGGCGGTGCAAAGAGCCCTCTTTGGAGAAAAATTATCGCGAACGTTTTGAATATCAAGGTAGATATTATTGCTGCTGAGGAAGGTCCGGGAATGGGCGGCGCAATGCTGGCGGCTGTTGCATGCGGCGAGTATGCATCCGTGGAGGAAGCAGCCGAAAAAATCGTGAAAGTTGTGGATACCGTGAATCCGGACCCGGCAATTGCCGAAAAATATGAGGAGAAGTACCGCAAATTTATAAAAATCTATCCGGCTGTGAAAGATTTATTCTCAGAAATTATATAGGAGGCTGCATTATGGAAGGCAACATGAAAGTCGCTGTCATGACGGATTTGAACAAGATGGAGTTCATCGAGAGACCGATTCCTCAGCCAAAGGAGGATGAGGTTCTTGTAAAAGTGGAGCATGTGGGTGTGTGCGGTTCCGATTTGCATTACTATGAGCATGGACGAATCGGGGATTTCATTGTAGAGACGCCCTTTGTCCTTGGACATGAGGCGGGCGGCACAGTAGTCGAAGCCGGTGCAAATGTGACTCATTTAAAGGTCGGCGATAAAGTGGCTCTGGAGCCGGGGAAAACCTGCGGGAAATGTGAGTTTTGCCGTACCGGGCGCTATAACCTCTGCCCGGACGTGGTATTTTTTGCAACGCCGCCGGTGGACGGTGTGTTCCAGGAATATGTAGCCCATGAAGCGGCGCTCTGCTTTAAGATACCGGACAACATGGATACGATGGAGGCTGCGTTGATTGAGCCTCTGGCGGTGGGATTCCATGCGGCGCGCCAGGGAAATGCCCAGGCGGGACAGACCGCGGTTGTGATGGGGGCGGGCTGTATCGGACTGGTAAGCCTTCTCGCATTAAAAGCAATGGGAGTGACTACTGTCTATGTGGTGGATGTGATGCAGAAACGTCTTGACAAAGCGCTGGAACTCGGCGCGACAGGCGTCATTAACGGCGGGGAAACCGACACGGTGGAAGAAATTAAAAGGCTGACCGAAGGAAAAGGCGTAGATTTGGTCATTGAGACTGCCGGGACGGAAATTACTTCCAGACAGAGCGTTTACGCGTGCAAAAAAGGCGCGACGGTTGTATTTGTCGGCTACTCTCCATCCGGTGACGTGAACATGCCGATGGGCGCGGCGCTGGATAAGGAGCTGACCTTCAAGACAATCTTCCGTTACCGCCATATCTATCCCATGGCAATCGAGGCGGTTGCATCCGGCAAGGTTGATGTAAAAGGTATCGTGACAAATGTATTTGATTTTGACGATATCCAGAATGCAATGGATACCAGTGTCAGAGATAAGGCAAATGTTGTAAAAAGCGTTATAAAAATAGGATAGCTGTAGTTTTATATGAATAAGGAATGTCCTGCGGTCTGCTGCGGGACATTCCTTTTACGTCAAAGCGGATTGCTTTGATCTAAAAGCCCTGCCGTAAATGATAAAAAATGTGCAAAATCAATATGAAAGTAAGAAAATTCGATATAAAAGGCAAATCATTTAATTTTTCCCTAAAAGCGGAAATGCTATAATTTATTGTGTAATTAGCGGAAAGCTATATGAAAGAAAGGGAGGAATTAACAATGAAAAAGAAACAGTTAATCGCGCTTGGACTTGCGGCTGTTATGGTTGCTTCATTGGCAGCATGCGGCGGAAGCGACAGCAGCAGCGCATCGACAGGCGGCGGCGCTTCCGCTTCGGAAGAAGCATCTGCGTCGGCAGGCAGCGGGGACAGTAATACGATTACTTACTGGAATATCGGTACGGAGGATCCGGATGCAAGTATCATGCAGTATGCGGTAGATCAGTATAATGCAAACGACGCGGCAGAGTCGGGATATACAATTGACGTTACCAATATCCAGAACGATAAGTACAAAGAGAAGCTTGTCATCGCAATGAGCTCCGGCGAGTGCCCGGATATGTATAGCAGCTGGTCCGGCGGTCCGCTCCGCGAATACATCGATTCCGGCTTTGCCCAGCCGATCACAGAGTTGTATGAAGCGGCAGGATTAGATGATTTTTATCTGGAAGCGGCTACGGCGCAGGCTACTTTTGACGGCGAGATTTACGCCGTACCGGTTTTGAATATTTCTGTCAGCGGCGTATTCTACAATAAGACACTTTTTGCAGAGTATGGTCTGGAAGAGCCGGGCACGATTTCCGAACTGGAAGCAGTTTGCGATACATTGCTGGAAAACGGAATTACACCGTTCGCACTTGGAAACAGTTCAAAATGGCAGGGTTCCATGTTTTATCAGGGCTTAGCAACACGTTATGCAGGCCTGGACGACTTCCGTGCGGCATATGACGGAAGCGGCACGTTTGAGGCTGACTGCTTCATATATGCGGGCAACAAGATTTTAGACTGGGCTTCCAAGGGATATTTCCAGGAAGGCTGCAACGGCTTAAGTACAGATGACGGCCAGGACAGACAGGCGATTTATCAGGGAACAGCGGCAATGCTTTATTCCGGTTCCTGGTATACCGGTACTTTCTCCGCTGATAATGCAGACTGGTATGCAGAGAATATCGGTTTCTTCCCGTTCCCGGAATGCGACGAAATTGCGAATGGCGCAGATTACGCACTGGTATGTAACGGTACTGTTGGCGACCAGTTTATCTCCTTTAGCTGTACGGGTGAAAAACTGGAGCAGGCGTTCAAATGCGCGACCTACTATTCAGATGATGATTGCATCTCCCTGATGGTTGAAAACGGCAAGATTCCGCCAGTCACCAATGCAAAAGACCTGCTGACAGATCCTGTTGCCATCGAAATTTGCGAGTATGTTGAGAGCGCAACAGACGTTCAGCTCTGGTATGACCAGTATCTGCCGACAGCAGTAGCAAATGCGCATCTGGATAATTCCCAGCTGCTTTTCTCTAACGATATTACATCTGAAGAGGTAGCGGCAGCCACACAGAAAGCAATGCAGGAATATCTGGCAGAGTAATATAAACCGCATGGGAATCCGCTTAGAATGAGCGGTTCATATGGCCGCGTGGCAGTATAACAGACATTGTCACGCGGCGTTTTAAGATTCAGATGGAAAATGCATTGCATGTTTCCCATTGTACCGGAGGAAAGGGGGAGGTTATAAAATGGAAACACGTTCATTGACGGAACGGAAAAAAAGGAATGTCGCAATCTGTGCGACGGTTTTCTTAATTCCGGTATTTTTTTTCCTTGTAATTTATATATTTTATCCGATTGTCGATACATTTATCATCAGCGGATATAAGTGGAACGGTATTTCCGCGGATAAAACGTTTATCGGACTTGCAAACTGGGGGAAACTGCTCAGTGACAAGACGTTCTGGACTGCGTTCCTGCACAATATTATCATTATGGTGTGCTCAATCGTAATCCAGATTCCGATCGGTTTACTGCTGGCGACGTTTCTTGAATTTATCGCAAAGAAAAAAGGGATCAGCAAATTATTTAAGACTTTATGGTTCCTGCCATATCTGATGTCTTCTGTTGCAATCGGATTTTTGTTTACGTATGCCCTGGCGACAAACGGCGGTATCGCCAGCACAATTTCCGGCTGGTTCGGCGGAGGGAATGTGGATTTGCTGGGTAACCAGAAGACGGCGCTGCTTACGATTATTCTCATTATTGCGTGGCAGTTTATTCCGTTTTATATGGTTTATGCCATGGCGGGATATTCCGGCATATCTGCAGATGTGTATGAAGCGGCAATTATCGACGGCGCGACGAAGGCGCAGTATTTCTGGAGCGTTGCACTGCCGCTGCTGAAGCCTACGCTGATTGCGGGAGCGATTCTTTCACTGGTAGGCTCCCTGAAATATTTCGATTTGATTTACGTTATGACAAACGGCGGACCGGGTACGTCCACAGAATTGATGGCGACCTATATGTACAAACTGTCATTCTCTGAATTTAATATGGGCTATGGTTCGGCGGTAGCGGGCGGTATGTTTATCCTGATTACTGCAGTGGCCCTTGTTACAAATAAGCTTCTGAACAGGGGAGGTGAAGATTAATGGAAAAGAAATATAATCCAAAAAAGACGAATCCCGCAGCGTGGATCATATGTGTCATTTTGGCCGTGATCTGGTGCGTAGTAGCGGTCGTGCCATTCATCTTCATGGTTCTCAATTCCTTTAAGGATAAATTTGAGATGCTGGTAAAGGGTATCTTCCAGCTCCCGGATACTTTGAATTGGGCAAATTATCAGGAAGTGCTGACAGGAAATTTCTTCCGTTACCTGCTCAACTCTGTAATTGTACTGGTAATCGCCCTGGTTATACTGTTATTTATTTCGGCATGTGCGGCATATCCGCTTGCCAGATTCAAATTTAAACTGAATGGGCCGATTTACAGCCTGATCGTAGCGTGTATGTCCATACCGATGCATATTACGTTGATTCCGGTGTTTAAAATGACCCAGAAGATGGGATTATACGATTCCATCTGGTCTTTGATCGGACCATATGTGGCGTTTGCGGTTCCGATTTCAGTATTCATCCTGACGGCTTTTATGAAAGGGATTCCGGTGGAAATCGAGGAATCTGCGTCGATTGACGGCTGCAACAGATATCGGATGTTTTTCACCATGATCCTTCCGCTGTCTGCTCCGGGACTGTCCACCCTCGCAATTTACAACGGTGTAACGATGTGGAATGAATTCTCTTTTGCATATACGCTGACACAGTCCGCGACATCCAGGACATTGCCGCTGGCGGTATGGGATTTCCAGGGACAATATGCAATGAATACGCCGATGATTATGGCTGTCTTGACACTGACGGTCCTGCCAATGATCATTCTCTATATTGTCCTTCAGGACAAACTTGTAAAAGGTATGACGGCAGGTGCGGTAAAAGGTTAAAAATCCGTAAAGATGTACGGCAGCGTATGTTGATCAGGACTCTGTTTCTCTTTGCGGGACAGAGTCCTTTATTATATGAAGATATGATAAAATATGAAAATGAGCTTAAAAAGATGGTTTGGAAAGAAAAAATTAGATGAGAAGTTAAGAGTTTTTTTTACGATAATGATCGTAACGCTTACGGTAGTCATGCTGGCGATTTCCACTTTTTCGGAAATCCGGTATTCATACAGGAAATCGGCGGAACAGGCGTCTGTCCAGTTGGAGTTTATGGCTTCCAGCTATCAGTCCGGACTGACGATCACAAACGATCTGATCGTGTCCCTGGAAATGGAAGATTCGGTTCAGAAGTATTGTGAATCACAGGAAAAGAGCGGCTCGGAATACCAGGAGCTGTATGCGGACTTATCGAATTTTTTAAATAATTATTTGTATGTGAACAGCGATGTTAACTTTATCGTTATAATAAATGAAAGGACCGGCAATTATGTGTTCAGCGGAAAGCAGAGTATCCCAGACGTAGAATTTGACCGGATTTATGAGAAAAATTTTGAGGGCAGCCAGCAGGCAAAGGAGATGGGCACTCTCCGTATGAATTATGGAAACGAATATTACGGCGGGGATAAATATACGGTCACCTTTTATCAGCCAATCTATTCGACGACAACATTGAATGCACAGCTTGGTATGGCATGTATCAATATGGATGATCCTCCGATGACAAATATGGACAGCACCGACAGTATCGAACTCTGTATGACGGATCTGGAAGGAAATCTGATTTTCACGACAGACAGCGCCCGCATGGGAAGCCATGAAAAAACGCTCGATTTCGGAGGAAAGACGGAAGGTTCGCTAAACAAAGGCGGAAAATGTTATTTCTTTAAACGGATTCCAGGATGGAATTATTATGTAATAAGCATCATGCCGATGGAAGAATTGTATCAGTCCAGCATAAAAGTAATCATCCTGATGGTTATCATCTCACTGATCCTGATGAGCGTGAGCATGATTATCATGCGCAGAATGATCGATAAAAGCTATATACCGTTACAGCGGGTTCTGGACGCAATGGATAAGGTATCGGAAAAACAGTTGGATTTCAGGATCACGACGTCGGATATGGGAGAAGATTTTGAAAAGCTTGGCGTCGGATTTAACGGAATGATGGACGATATCCAAAACCTGATGGCGGAAGTCCGGGACGAACAGCGCCAGGCAGACCAGATTCGTCTGAATGCCCTGCAGTCGCAGATCCAGCCCCATTTTTTATACAATACGCTGGACTGTATCCACTGGCAGGCGCGCGCGGATGGCAACAGGGAGACGTCTGAACTGGTAATGGCGCTGGCACGTTACTACCGGATTTGCCTGAGCAAAGGGAAAGATGTGATTGCCCTGCGTCAGGAACTGGAACATGTGCGGTACTATCTGCTTATACAGAATAAACGTTATGGGGATATTATCCATTACAATATGCGGGTGGATGACAGTTTTATGGATGTCAAAATACCGAAACTGACGCTGCAGCCGCTGGTGGAGAATTCTGTTTATCACGGGATCCACATCAAAGAGGGCATGAGCGGAACAGTAACCATAGAAGCGGAAAGAAGCGAAGGCGGAATACTGCTCATGGTCAGCGACAGCGGCAAAGGAATGGCGCAGGATCAGATCGAGGAGATGAATAATTCCATATCCAATTATGACGAAGAATTTGGGTATGGCGTGCGGAATGTGAACAGAAGAATAGAATTGACATTTGGGAATGAATACGGTTTGCATTACCGGATTAACGGGGACGGCGGCGTAACGGTGGAGATTCTGCTCCCGGAGGAATATGAGGAGGAGGCAGATCCGATTTTTGGAGGCACGAACCATGTATAAAGTATTGATCGTAGATGATGAGCGGATGATCCGCGAGGGAATGAAAAAAGTGATTCCCTGGGAAACGTTGCAGATAGAATGTGTTCTGACGGCGGCGTCCGGCCCTGAAGCTCTGGCAATTGTCGAAGAGAAAATGCCGGATATTATGATAACCGATATCAGCATGACGGAGATGACAGGGCTGGAATTGATTGAAAAGGCGCTGAAAATCGCTCCGGGGCTGCGCATACTTGTACTCACGGGGTACGACAGTTTTGAATATGCCAGGGAATGCCTGAGACTCCGGGTACAGGATTTTTTGCTGAAACCGATTGATGAAAATGCGCTGTCCGACTGTATCCGGCAGGAGGTGGAATATCTGAATGAGCAGAAGACCCGCAGGGAGGAAGAAAATATGCTGCTGCGCACGGAAGGTATTACCGTCCAGATGGAACTGGAGCGGGCGATGTCCGATCTGGTACATGGGAGGAATAAGGAACAGGCGGTTTACCTGATTGAGGAGCAGCTCAACCTTCCGAAAGATATGAACCTGATGATTTCCGTTCTCGTACCGGAGAAGGACATCGGATATATCCAGCAGGATACCGCATTGAAGTCCCGGCAGATGGTAAATATCTGTCTGAGCTTTATCGATGCAAAAGGTCTGGGTATCACATTTACAGATGGTGAAAGCGTTAATATTATCATTGCCCTGTATGTACAGAAATGCGGTTCCCAGGGGGCGGATGTCATGTCGGATCTTCTGGGGATTTTGAAGGACGAATTTGGCTCGGCTCCCAAAGCGGCTATCGGCAATGAGGTCGTCGGATTCTGGAATATTGACACGTCCTATCAGGACGCCATGTATCTGCTTCAAAATGATGAGATGGATATTCCTCAGATATTGCAGACGCAGAATGTGATCAAGCGCAGCCACATGTTTCAGGAAGTATTTGAGGAATTAAAAAGCGAGATGTGCGCAAATGTCAGCGATTATCCCTACGTCCTGCGGGTATTTGATGCATTCTGCATGGCGACGAAGTCCTATAATCTGTCTGAGGGAGCTGTCAGAAAGAGCTGTTTTGAGCTGATTGCAGACGTCTATTTTTCTTACATTGCGGCGGGCGGAAGTGCAAAAGGACAGAACCTGGAGAATTTCATTCAGTCATTAAACGGCGCCGACGGCGGGGTCAGCCTGGAATTGGGCAAACAATGTCTGATGAAAATGCTGGGCGGAGAAGAAAAGGATGTACATGAAATTGTAGGAAAAGCCAAACGCTATATTAACCAGCATTTATCGGAGGATCTGTCGGTGGCGAATATTGCGGAGATCCTTTATGTATCGCCGAATTATTTTTCACGTTTATTTAAGCGGGTGACCGGACAGGGCTGCAATGAGTATATTGTCCGTAAACGTATTGAGAAAGCCTGCGTATTATTGGAAACGACGAATTTCAATACCGGAAAGATTGCCGGGATGGTGGGATACAATGATACGAACTATTTTTCGATGACTTTTAAGAAACATTGCGGCGAATCCCCGACCCGCTACCGCAGCATGAGACGGGGAGAGGAGAACTGAAATCAAATATATTTTCAATTAATTTAAAAAGGGAGAAAATCAGGAATGACAAGGAAACAGGCAAGAGCGAAAGCGCATGAATTGGTTGGGAAAATGACATTGGAAGAAAAGGCGTCGCAGTTACGGTTTGACGCTCCGGCAATCGACAGGCTTGATATTCCGGCTTATAATTGGTGGAACGAAGCTTTACACGGGGTAGCCAGAGCCGGTGTGGCGACTGTATTTCCGCAGGCAATCGCAATGGCGGCTATGTTTGATGATGAAAAAATGAAGGAAATCGGCGATATCATTTCGACGGAAGGGCGTGCAAAGTATAACGAGTATTCCAGACAGGGGGACCGGGACATTTACAAGGGGCTGACCTTCTGGTCGCCGAATGTGAATATTTTCCGCGATCCGCGCTGGGGCAGGGGGCATGAAACGTTTGGGGAGGATCCGTATCTTACATCCAGGCTGGGCGTGAAATTTGTAGAAGGTCTGCAGGGTGACGGGGAAGTGATGAAAGCGGCTGCCTGCGCGAAGCATTTTGCGGTACACAGCGGTCCGGAGAATTTGAGGCATGTGTTTAATGCGGTTGTGACAAAAAAGGATATGTATGAGACATACCTTCCGGCTTTTGAAGCCCTGGTAAAAGAGGCGAAAGTAGAGTCCGTGATGGGGGCATACAACCGGACAAACGGAGAACCGTGCTGCGGCAGCCAGACGTTGTTAGCAGATATTCTGAGAAAACAGTGGGGATTTGAGGGACACGTTGTGTCCGACTGCTGGGCAATCCAGGATTTCCATGAGAATCATAAAGTTACTTCCGGTCCGGAAGAATCCGCGGCGATGGCGCTGGAAGCGGGATGTGACTGCAACTGCGGATGTACATATCAGCACATCATGTCAGGCGTAAAAAATGGTCTGATCAGCGAAGAAGAAATTACGACCTCCTGTGAACGGCTGTTTACGACAAGATATCTTTTGGGGATGTTTGACGGCAGCGAATATGATGACATTCCGTATGAAGTGGTCGAGTGCAAAGAACATGTGGATGCAGCGCTGGATGCGGCGAGAATGAGCGCCGTATTGCTGAAAAATGACGGTATCCTGCCGCTTAAAAAAGATGCATTGAAAACCATCGGCGTTGTGGGACCGAATGCGAACAGCAGGACGCCGTTATCCGGAAATTATTATGGTACGGCATCCCGTTATATTACGGTCCTGGAGGGGATCCAGGATGAACTGGGCGACGGCGTGCGCGTGCTTTATTCGGAGGGAAGCCATCTGTATAAGGACAGAGTAGAAGGACTGGCATGGGCAGAAGACCGCATCTCGGAGGCTGTGACGGTGGCAAATCACAGTGATGTAACAATCGTGGTTGTCGGACTGGATGAGACACTGGAAGGGGAAGAGATGGATCAGAGCAACGGCGTCGGAAGCGGCGACAAAGCGGATTTACTTTTGCCGGAGCCGCAGCGCAAACTGCTCGAGGCAATCGCCGGTACGGGAAAACCGTTTGTGGTAGTTTTGATGGCGGGAAGCGCAATCGACCTTTCCTTTGCGGAGGAACATGCAGGCGCTATTCTTCAGGCATGGTATCCGGGCGCAAGAGGCGGAAAAGCCGTTGCGGATATTTTGTTTGGCAATTGTTCTCCGAGCGGAAAACTGCCGGTAACTTTCTATCGAAATACGGAAAATCTGCCTGAATTTACAGATTATTCCATGAAAGGGCGCACCTATCGTTATATGGAGGACGACGCCTTATATCCGTTTGGTTATGGCCTGACCTATGGCAGGGCGGCAGTGGAAGCGGCAGCCCTTACAAATATTCCGTCGGCGGATTCCGATATAGAGATTTCCGCAGCAGTGAAGAACGCGGGGGATACGGATATCGAGGAGGTTGTGCAGGTTTATATCAAAGATATGGATTCACCTCTTGCAGTAAGAAATTACAGTCTTTGCGGATTTAAGAGAATTGCCCTCAAAGCCGGAGAGACAAAGACTCTTAATATGACGGTTGATAACCGCGCCATGACGGTAGTGGACGAAGACGGCGAGAGGTCTGTCGCAGGTAAAAACTTTACACTGTATGTCGGCATTTCACAGCCGGATGCAAGGAGTGTGGAATTGACTGGGACAAAACCGGCAGAAATTAAATTTGCCATTTAACAGGTAAAAATAAGAAACAGGCAGGAATTGACAGGTAAGAATTATGAGGAAGAAACGATTAGGGGCAATCTTTTTGGCAGGGATAGCAGCAGTATCCCTGCTTGCGGGGTGTGGAACAGATAATGGGGAACAGGGTGAAACTGTTTCGGCAGTTGGGCAGGAACAGGAGGAATCTTCTGCCGCAGAGGAACAAAGCAGGGATATTAATCCGGAGATTGTGGCGGAGAACCTTGAGAACGAGGAAAATCCGGGTTTTGAAAAAGAAGATATCCGGGGCATTTCCGTGGTTGTGGATGGGGAACCCGTATATCAGATGAATTATACTCCGCAGGAGGACAAAGAAAGCTATCTGTATTGGAGTATGTTGTCGCCTTATCCGTCCACAGTTATTGTGAATACAGAGACAATGTATCAACTGTATGGGATCATTGCGGGATTGGATTTAACATCCGGCACGGAGGAACAGGCGGATGCTTCCCAGA
>CAZGMH010000049.1:2559-12470 GCA_964526765.1 uncultured Eubacterium sp. | reverse complement strand
ACCCCCAATACATTATATAGTTTTTTGCTACCCCCATAGTAAAAAATACCTTCTCCTGAAAAAGACAGCAGATCGATTGGCTGTCTTTTTTATTTTCCCGCATTCCGTCCAATCTCACCGGAATTTATATTTTCGGGTTCTATTCACTCATATCATCCTCTCACTCATATCATCCTCAACCGATTTAAAGCATCATACACATTCAGCAAGCCATATCCATAGGCAGTATTTGGGTAAACCCTGTCCGGGCTTCGGACTGCTCCGCGTATCAGAAGGTTTGACAAATCTGTGGAATTCAGATACATCATATTATTTTCCACAATGCCCCACTGAAAGAGCTGCGCACACCCTCCTGCCGTCACGGCAGCGCTGATGCTGGTTCCGCTGCGGACACCATATCCGCCGCGCACCTCAGGACCATATACATTCACTCCGGGAGCAAGAACATCCGGTTTCATCACATTTACCGTACTGAATCCTCTCCCCGAATCCGGAGAGATACTTCCGCCGCCCGCCTGGTAAGCTCCTGCCGTCACAGCAATCCTGGACATTCCCGGGGTGGTGATTGTCGTATCCGGCGTCGGGCGCAGAAAAAATACATCACCGCTCAGAAAATCGGAAACAGGCAGCCAGCAGTTAAAGTTTCCGTCTATGACCAGCTCCGGCCGGACCTCAAGCGTCCAGATTCCGGGCAGGGGATTTTCAAATTGCAGATAAATAAGCTGCATTCCAAAACGCGCCCCCACAATCGCATACTCCACCGTAAGCGTTGTCTTTTCAAAAAGGAATGTATACACCTGACGATTCCCTGCCCTCCCGCCCAGCTTCGGAAGCCGCTCTCCTGTGGGAGACAAAACCGAAACATTATAGATTTCGGGAACAGACGCCCAGAATTCCACCTGAAATCCCTTCACATTTGAGCCTACCGATATCTCTATGGAATCTTCCTCTCCCTCGGCAATTCCCTCTCTCTGATAATGGTGGCGCTGGTTTGCCTCGTTGCCCGCCGCCACCACTACTCCCCGCTGCCGTCTGCGCCCCAGCTCATCGATTTGAACCGACACCGGGCATTCCCCCGCATGACTGCCCATTCCGCTCCCCATCCCAACACAGATAATCAGCGGAAGCCGCAGTTCATTGGCAAACCTGTGCAGCCAGGCAATCCCCATCATTAAATCATTTTCCTGATAACAGGGCACATCCTCCGGAATAAAATAGAAGTCTCTCAAATATTGTTTCGCCTGCTTGCATTTTACCGCCGCAATGTAAGCAAGGGGCGCCGCCCCTGAAAAATCTGCCTGATAGTCCGCGCTGCCGCAGGCAACCCCCGCTATAAATGTGCCATGCCCCAATTCATCCGTCGTGGGCACAATGCTGTGCGGATCATCAGACCGCAACGCCTGATTAATGGTATCTTCCCCAAAAAATGCCCCATACAGATTTCCGTTTGGCGGTATACCGTCTTCAATTGTCTGATCCCAGATTCCGAGAATCCTCGTTGTTCCATCCTCATTCTGGAAAACCGGATTTTCATATGCAATCCCGGTATCCACAAATCCAACCAGAACCCCCTGCCCCTGCAAATCCAGCGCAGCCTGATTTTGAAGGCGCAAAATCCCGCTTACCTCCAGCGCCGACTGTTCCATCAGGGCAAAACATTTCGGTACAGACAGATAAGGATAATCCTGAAAATTCAAAGGCACAGAGTTCTGCCTGTCGTAATGCCCTATATCATAAGTGTCGTCAACCTGATACAGGCAGACCGGATCCCCGATTGAATAATCCCCCAGATAATCAATAATAATATCGTAGTATTCATTGGAATAAATTGCTTCCCGGCAGCGCTCGAAATCATTCTCAACCTGACTCATCCGCATAGGATAAACTCCCGGATTTCTATTACTAACAGTTTATGCCGCCGCAATCCCTTTATTGCACATCTTTTTCCCCGTTACTGCCGGATTTCCTGTCTGTTTTTCCGTCCGCGTTACAACCGGATTTTTCATCTGCTTTTCCATCCGCGTTATAATCGGGCGTTACGTCCGCCTTGCTATCCGCATTACAATCGGGCGTTACGTCCGCCTTGCTATCCGCGTTATAATCAGGCGTTACGTCCGCCTTGCTATCCGCGTTATAATCAGGCGTTATATCTATCGTTTTTTTCATATGCGTGCCAATAATCTCAGATACGTCGCTGACCGCTATAAAGGCGGACGTGTCAACCGAATTGATAATTCGTTTCAGCTCATAAATTTCCAGACGGTTCAGCACACAGTAAAGGATCACTTTCCTGCCGCTGATCAGCCCCTCTCCCCTGAGAATCGTAACTGTCCTGCCAAGGCGTTTGTAAATCATATCGGCTATTTCCTTGCCCTCGTCGGTAATGATCATCGCCGCTTTCGCCTGTTCCAATCCGGTTTCCACCATATCGATGATTTTGGAAGTAATAAAATATGTAAGAAGGCTGTACATCGCCCGGTCAAATCCGAACAAAAATCCGGCAATCACATAAATCACAATATTAAACAGTAAAACGGTCCGACCCACCGGAAGCTTAAATTTTCTGTTCAAAAGGATAGCCACTGTCTCTGTACCGTCCAGGCATCCTCCAAAACGGATTACAAGACCGACCCCCGCGCCGAGTATGACGCCCCCGAAGCAGACTGCCAGAAGATACTGGTCTGTCGCATTGACCCATGGGGCAAATACTTCAAGAAATATGGAAAACATCACCATGGCAAAACCGGATTTTGCAATAAAGGTAAGCCCCAGCTTCCGCGATCCGATAATAAGGAAAGGAACGTTAAAAACAATTGTCAATATACTGAGCGGAATGCGCGTCAGGTTATTTACCATAATTCCGACGCCGATAACTCCTCCGTCCAGAATGGTACACGGTACGAGAAATTCTTCTATCGCAAACGCCGCGACAGCTGCTCCTGCCGCCAGCATAATATAATCTGCCAAAACTCTGATTTTCTGATTTTTAATGTCCAACTTAAACCATCCTTTCACTTTTAACCATACTCTGTCTTAAAAAAGTGTGCTTCGCACGCCTGAACCTTATAAGGAAACCCATGAAAACCATCTTTGATTTCCATGGGCTCTGACATGCCTACACTTCTTCCAGATACAGTTCCACCGGTATATAGTCTCCCCATGCTTTCGGGAGCAGGATACCTCCGTTCATCAAAGCGCTCCCGGAATAAATATCTCCGTTTTCCCGCAATCGGTACTTTTTCTCCGGCTCCAATCCGCGCAGATAAATCGGATATCTCAACATATTTGCTTCTGTGCGGAATATCATTCCCTGTACCAATACTTTTTTCTGATCGTTGGATACAAATGACCAGATCGCATACTTATCCTCCATCGGATTGCTCAGCCGGTAATATTTTCCATTATGGATCAAAGGACCGTATTCCTTAAAAAGTTTTATCTGAAGCTTCACCTCTTCTTTTTCCTCATCCGTCAGTTTATTCAGATCGAGCTCATATCCGAAGCTTCCGGCCATGGCGGTCACGGCGCGCGCCTTAAGGGACATGGAACGCCCTGTCTGATGGTTGGGTACTGCCGATACATGGGAACCCACAGCGGATATGGGATAGAAAAAGGAGGTTCCATACTGAATCTTAGTCCGCTCATAGGCATCCGTATCATCACTGCACCAAATCTGCGGACAGTAATAAAGGATTCCAGCGTCAAAGCGTCCTCCTCCGCCGCAGCATCCCTCAAAAAGTACGTTCGGGAATTTTGACGTCAGACGTTCCAGCAGATCATATAATCCGAGTACAAAGCGGTGCGCCATCTCTTTCTGCCTGCCGGCCGGAAGCGTCTGCGTATACCAATCGCTGACACTGCGGTTGAAATCCCATTTTACATAGGTAATGTTTGCGCTGCCCAAAATGCTGCTCATCACCTCAAAAAGATAATCTCTTACATCCTGGCGTGTAGTATCGATTACCAACTGATAGCGCCCCCGCATCGGCCTTCTGCCCGGAATGCGGATTGCCCACTCCGGATGCTCCTGGTATAACCGGCTGTCCTCGGAAATCATTTCCGGCTCAAACCAGATACCAAACTGCATCCCCATGTCGTTCACTTTTTGTACCAGGCTGTTCAGTCCGTTCGGCAATTTTTCTTTATTGACAAACCAGTCTCCCAGGCCGGAATCGTCATTATTGCGTTTTCCGAACCATCCGTCATCCATAACCAGCATATCCACGCCGAGACGCGCGGCTTCTTTCGCAATGTCCAGCAGCTTTTCTTCATTGAAATCAAAATAAGTAGCTTCCCAGTTATTGATCAGCACCGGGCGCTCCGCCAGCTTATATTTGCCCCGGCATACGCGTTCCCGGATAACGCGGTGGAACTGGTGGGACAGCGCTTCCATTCCCTGACCGGAACGGGACATAATTGCCTCAGGGGTATAAAATTTCGTATGCGGTTTTAATTCCCAGCAGAAAGTGTGTGGATTGATTCCCATCACAAGGCGGGTCTGGTTCATCTGGTCATACTCCACCTGAATCTGAAAACATCCGCTGTACATCAGCACGGCCCCGATACAGTTGCCGCCGGATTCAGTACAGCCTTTTTCGCAGAGCAGCACCGCCGGGTTCTGGTGATGGCTGCTGATACCGCGCTTGCTGGAACTCTCCTGGATGCCGTGAAGCAGCGGGAGCCGCTCCACCTGGCGCTCCATTGCATGACGCCCGTGAAAATGCACCCATTCCCAGTGCCCATAAGGAATATCCAGGCACAGGCTGTGCGCCTTATTCAGCATAACGGTTCGCTCACCGTCGTTGCAGATCACCGCGCTTCGGGTGATAACATCATATTCATCCAGGACGCCGTATTTTAAAATCACGCGCACATCACTGGCAGTATCTTTTAACGTGATTTCCAGGGTCTGGGCTTCCGTCTCATCCGCATAGACAGCCGGAAGCCCCGGAATGGAATATTTTCCTTCCGTGATCTTATATTTTTCATAACGCAGATCCAATGCGGACGCGCCGTTTTCGTATCTGACGCCCACAGCGGAGATGCGGTAATCCCCAATTCCCTCCGTTGCATATTCCAGCGGCTGCGTATCCAGAGAATAGGTCCTTTCGTTCCCCGCCTCATAAATATTGCCGGAAAATCCCACATCAGGATAATCCATACGGTATTCCATATCCTGATCGGTTCTTTCTCCATACCAGAGGTGTTTCAGCACGCCATACCGATCGACTTTTGTCTGATATAAATTATGTTTTGTTTCCAAATAAAATGTTTTTCCAATAACACGAATTGCCATTCTGCGATTACTCCTTTTTTATTTTATTGCATCGATCGGTCTTCCAGACCCGCATAACCGCGCATCTGTATAAGCGGACCTCCGGTTTTTTCAATATAATCCCGCGTAATGATTACGGAGCCTATATTGTCATCTTTTGGTATCTCATACATGATATCCAGCATAAATTCTTCAATAATGGACCGAAGTGCGCGGGCGCCCACATTCTTTTTCTTTGCTTTTTTCGCGATCGCGCGAAGCGCTTCCTCTTCAAAGTCCAGCTTCACTTCATCCATGGCAAGCAGCTTTTGATACTGCTTGATAATTGCATTGCGCGGCTCTTTTAAAATCCTGACAAGCATATCCTCCGTCAGCGCTTCCAGTGAAAACAGAATCGGCAGACGCCCGATGAACTCCGGTATCATGCCAAATTTGCGGACGTCCTCCGTCGTTACATTTTTGAGAATATTTTCTTCCCTGTCATATTTGTCCTTCAGATCCGCCCGGAATCCAATGGAGGCATGTTCATTCAGGCGCTCTTTGATAATGTCCTCCAGCCCCGGGAACGCCCCGCCGCAGATGAACAAAATGTTGGAGGTGTCGATCGTCGTCAACGGAACCATCGCGTTTTTGCTGGTCGCCCCGACCGGGACTTCCACTTCCGCCCCCTCTAAGAGTTTTAACATTCCCTGCTGTACGGATTCTCCGCTGACATCCCGCTGGGTCGCATTTTTCTTTTTCGCAAGCTTATCAATCTCATCGATAAACACAATTCCCCGCTCTGCCTTCTCCACATCATTGTCTGCCGCCGTCAAAAGCTTGGACAGTACGCTCTCGATATCATCGCCGATATAGCCTGCCTCAGTCAGTGAAGTCGCATCCGCAATGGCAAGGGGAACGTCCAGAAGCTTCGCCAGCGTCTTTACCAGATAAGTCTTTCCGCATCCGGTAGGACCTACCATCAGCATATTGGATTTCTCGATTTCAACGCCGTCCTGTGTGCCTTCCTCTCCGGCAGCCACACGTTTGTAATGATTGTAAACCGCGACAGACATCACTTTTTTCGCGTACTCCTGTCCGACCACATATTCATCCAGGCTTGCCTTGATTTTGTGGGGTGCGGGAATCTTTCTGATATCCAGCTCCGGCTGGGCGGCCTTTTTTTCCTCTTTCGGTTTTTTCTTTTTCACTTTCTGGCGGTTTCCCATGAACCCCTGCAGATCAGACATATTCACAAAGCTGATATTCGGCATTTTCCCGGAGGAAAGCATATCCCCTATATTAATGCCGTCCATCCCCGGAAACCCGGACATCTGGTTCATACTGTCAAAGGTTTTCTGCATACAATCCCGGCAGATACAGATATTATTCGGCACATGAATCAGCTTTCCCGCTTTGCTCTCCGGGCGTTTGCAGATATAACAGAAATTTTCATATTCATCATCTTTGTCCTTATGCAGAATAGAATCCGTATCAATCTCTGTTCCTTTCAGCTCAGATTCCACGATATCCGTTCCGTCATTGTCCACTTCTCTGTAATCGTTATCTATCATAATTTTCTCCATTCTGTTTAATCTCTCGAATCACTCCGTATCATAACACAAACAGGGCAGTTTTATCAACTGCCCCGGCTTTACTTTCATGGATGTTTTAGAAAATATTCAAATACTTTCACATTTTTTCAGGAACAGACGTCTTTCTTATTCCTGTTCCAGCAATTCCTTTACAATCTGATTTACCATCGCCGGATTTGCCTTGCCTTTCATAGCTTTCATCGTCTGCCCCACAAGGAATCCCATCGCTTTCTTCCTGCCGTTATGGTAATCTTCTGCCGACTGGGGATTATCACGGATAACCTGCTCAATCGTGCCGCGCAGGGCGCCCTCGTCATTGACCGCTTTTAAGCCTTTTTCCTCCACATACTTCTCCGGGTCGATATCCCGTCTGAAGATTTCCTCAAACACTTCCTTTGCCACGGAGCCGTTAATCGTCCCCGCATCCACCAGATCAATCAACTTTGCAAGATTCACCGGTGCAAAAGAAAGTTCATCCGCCTCCATACTGTTTTCCTTTAACAGACGCATGGTCTCGCCCATAAGCCAGTTAGAAACTTTTTTGGGCTTGCCGCAGATTCCGGTTGTTTCCTCAAACAAATCCGCCATCCGTTTGGAGCCGGTAATAATTCCCGCATCATAGTCCGGGATATCATACTCTTTCTTATATCGTTCCAGCTTCTGCGGCCGCAGCTCCGGCTGCCGGGAACGGATTTCTTTGATCCACTCATCGGAAATGACAATCGGCACAAGGTCCGGTTCCGGGAAATAACGGTAATCCTGCGCATCCTCCTTGGAACGCATCGCATGGGAGGATTCCTTATTGTCATCCCATCGCCGCGTCTCCTGGACAACCTTCCTGCCCATCTCCAAAAGCTCAATCTGACGCTCCCGCTCTCCTTCGATGGCATGGGCGATTGCCTTGAAAGAGTTTAAGTTTTTCATCTCCGTACGTGTACCGAATTTCTTCGCTCCGGCTTCACGGACAGATAAGTTGACGTCAGCGCGCATGGAACCCTCGTTCAGCTTACAGTCGGACGCCCCCAGATATTGAATTGTCTGGCGCAGCGTTTCCAGATATGCGATAACCTCGTCTGCGGAGCGCATATCCGGCTCCGATACGATTTCGATCAACGGTACGCCGGAACGGTTATAATCGACAATCGACACATCCTCCCATTCATCATGCACCAGTTTTCCCGCATCTTCTTCCATATGAATTTCATGAATACGGACACGCTTCTTTCCGGCAGCGGTCTCAATTTCCACAAACCCATCCCTGCAAATCGGAAGGTACAACTGGGAAATCTGATAGTTCTGCGGGTTATCGGGATAAAAATAATTTTTCCGGTCAAATTTGCTGTACTGGGTAATCGTACAATTTGTCGCAAGGCCTACTGCAACCGCATATTCCACCACCTGTTTATTTAATACCGGCAATGACCCCGGCATACCGGTACATACCGGACAGGTATGGGTATTCGGCGCTCCGCCAAACTCAGTGGAACAGGAACAGAAGATTTTTGTCTTTGTGGCTAACTCTACATGGACTTCCAATCCGATGACTGTCTCATAATTCTTACTCATCTCTTCCCCTCCTCTCTATGCTTCTGCCGGTACTTCGGACATTGGGCTGTGTTGATAGTCTCTGGTCCGCTCAAAGCTGTATGCCGCGCGAATCATCTTTTTTTCCTGAAAACAGTCTCCGATCAACTGCAGGCCAATGGGCAGCCCCGCCGAATCCGTTCCGCACGGAAGGGAAATGCCCGGCAATCCTGCCAGATTAACGGAAATCGTATAAATATCACCGAGGTACATACTAATCGGGTCAGACAAAGATTCCCCCAGCTTCGGAGCTGTTGTGGGAGCCGCCGGCCCCAGTATTACATCATATTTTTCAAACGCATCATTAAAAGCTTTTTTAATCAGCGCCTTGACGCGCAGCGCTTTGAGATAGTAAGCATCATAATAGCCGGAGCTAAGGACAAAGGAACCGAGCATAATCCGGCGTTTTACTTCCGCCCCAAAGCCTTCCGAACGGGACTTTTTATACATGTTATGGAGTCCTTCGTATTCTTTTGTGCGGTATCCGTATTTGACGCCGTCAAAACGCGCCAGATTGGAGCTTGCCTCTGCGCAGGCAATGACATAATAGGCGGGAATCGCATATTTCACCAGCCCCAGGTCAAATTCTTCCACGACCGCGCCTTTTTTCTCCAGCGTTTTTGCCGCTGCAAGGACCGCCGCTTTCACTTCCTCATTTAAACCGTCTCCAAAATAGTCTCCCGGGATTCCGATTTTCATCCCCTTCACATCATCTGTCAGCGCGGATGTAAAATCCAGATCGTCCCGTTTTACGGATGTGGAATCCTTTTTATCATAGGAAGAAATCACTTCCAGAATCGTCGCGCAGTCCGTTACGTCCTTTGCAATCGGTCCAATCTGATCCAGCGAGGAACCGTAAGCGATTAATCCGTAACGGGAAACCGTTCCGTAAGTCGGCTTGATACCTGTCACGCCGCAAAAAGAACTCGGCTGACGGATAGAGCCGCCGGTATCGGAGCCAATGGCATAAGGGCATTCCTCCGCAGCCACCGCTGCACAGGAACCGCCGGAGGAGCCGCCCGGAACATGCCCGGTATTCCACGGATTTCTGGTCTCTCCGAATGCGGAAGTCTCCGTCGTGCTCCCCATGGCAAACTCATCCATATTTGTCTTTCCGATCATGACTGCTCCGGCTTTCTTTAGATTTTCTACTGCCTGCGCAGTGTAAGTTGGAATAAAATTATATAAAATTTTTGACGAACAGGTTGTAAGAACCCCTTTCGTACACATATTATCTTTGATAGCTGCCGGAACTCCCGCCAACGGTCCTGTCAGTATACCGGAATCAATCTGCTCCTGCACTTCCTTCGCGCGTTTTAACGCGCCTTCTTCATCTACCGTAACAAAACTGTTGACAAATGCTTCTTTTGCCTTTACTGCATCTAATGCCGCCCGCGTCGCTTCCTCCACGGTCACTTCTTTTGCTTTTATCTTCCTTCCCAGCTCTACGGCTGTCAAACTCATCAAACTCATTTTTG
>CAZGMH010000049.1:0-2459 GCA_964526765.1 uncultured Eubacterium sp. | reverse complement strand
TACTCTCCAATCGTCTTTGGTACTTTGAATCCGCCGTCTTTCTTCAATGGCGCGTTTGCCAGTGTGGCAGCGCTGCCATCCCCGTTTGTCACGACATCCTCACGGAATACATTCTGAACCGGGAACACATGGGACATCGGCTCGATCCCTGTCGTATCCAGCTCATTGAGCTGATCGATGTAATCAAGCATCTCACCCATATCCTTCTTTGCCGCCTCTGCCTCCCCGGCGCTCAATTCCAGTTTTGCAAGGATTCCCACATATTCCATCGTCTCGTCCGATATCACATTTTTTACAGCGCCATCCCCGGTAACTATTTTCGTCACTGTGGTATTCACTTCCCCAATAGTGTCTTCTTCCTCCTCTATGATTCCTTCGCTTCTCACTTTGCCGTAAATAGCCATATCCACAATTCCTGTATTGTTCCGTCCGGCTTTTTTACAGATTCCCTCAGGGATGAGTCCGCATTTTTCCATTACTTTACCGGAATAGACATTTTGGGTATCATGGGATGCACTGATGCGGTTTACGCCCACTTCCTCAAAGAAAAACCGCATAACTTCTGTCAATGCTTCCGTCATAATTCCCTGATGCCAGTAATTTTTCCCAATGCAGTATCCAAGCTCCACTGCCTCTATCTCATCCATCACCTTAACGGCGCTGATACTGCCAATCGGCTGTTCAATATCATTCAATTCAATTGCCCACTGATAGCAGTTATCTTTCTCACAATCAAGCTCCCATTCCCGAATAACCTGCCGTGACTCCTCCACGCTGCCATGTGCCGGCCAGGTCAGGTATTTTGTCACTTCCGGGTCGCTTGCCCAGTTATAATACATGCTTTCCGCGTCATCTATGGTAAAACGCCTTAATGTCAAACGGCTTGTAGCCAGCGTTTGTGTTCCTGAATGTTTCACTGTATTTTCCTCCTGAATGATTTCAAAGATTTCAATGATTTTAAATGTTTTCAAATTATATCAGACCCGCGTCAGGGCTCCAGCCGCGACAAATCCCTCGGAAACAATGTCGCTTCCCGGACATTATCTTCTCCGATCATCTGCATCGTCAGACGTTCCAGTCCGATTCCAAGTCCTCCGTGGGGCGGCATTCCGTGTTTGAATGCAGACAGATAATGTTCCATTCCCTCCGTTTCCATGCCGCGCTTCTTAATTTTTTCCAATAATTTCCTGTAATCATGGATACGCTGGCCTCCGGTGGTAATTTCAAGTCCTTTATACAGCAAATCAAAGCTTAACGTATAAGTTTCATCCTCCGGATCATCCATCGCATAAAACGGCCGTTTTTTCGACGGATAATGTGTGACAAACACAAAATCGCTGTCATACTCTTCCTTAAAATATTGTCCGATCAGATGTTCTTCCTCCGGCTCCAGATCATATGGATTGCGGAACTGTCTGTTATATTTCTCTGCAGCCCGCTGTTTTGCTTCGTCGAAGCGCACTGTCGGAATCTCATTCACTTTCGGAAGGGAAAGCCCCAGGATTTCAAGTTCTTTTGCGTAGTCCGTTTTCAGCAGCTCCATCGTATACTGTAAAAAACCGGTTTCCATCGCCATAATATCCTCAAAACTGTCAATATATCCCATCTCAAAATCCAGACTGGTATACTCATTCAAATGGCGTTTTGTATTGTGCTTTTCCGCCCGAAATACCGGAGCAGTCTCAAAAACACGGTCAAATACGCCCACCATCATCTGTTTATAAAACTGAGGACTCTGCTGTAAAACAGCCGGTCTGTGAAAATATTCCAATTTAAACAGATTCGCCCCGCCCTCAGCGCTTTTTGCCCCAAGCTTCGGCGTATGGATTTCCGTAAAGCCTTCTTTATATAAGAAGTCACGAAATCCCCGCACAATGCCTTCCTGAATGCGGAATTTTGCCCGCTCACGGATATTTCGAAGTGAAACCGCGCGGTCATTCAGCTTTGCTTCCAGGGAAGTATTCATTTTCCATTTGGAAATCTGCAGCGGCATCGCCTCTGCGGGTTCAGATAAGATTCTGACTTTTTTTATACGTATTTCCACGCCCTGCGGGGCGCGTTCTTCCCGGCACAATGTGCCCGTCACTTCCAGGGCAGAAGCCTCCTTCAGCTCCTTTAAGTCAAATTCTGTAACCCCTTCCTCATACACGCACTGCAATAAGCCTTCCCGCTTACGCAAAACAACGAACGCCACATCCCCCATATCCCGGATGGTGTGTACGGCCCCGTTGACTTTCACTTCCCTGCCCTCCATGTCTTTGGCAAGGATTTCGCTGATTTCCATTGTTTCCTTTGGTGCTACGCCTGTCATTACTTTCATTTTCTGTACGCTCCTTTTGCATAAAAATGTAGATAAGGTGCGGGACGGAACAAAATAAATCAAGAAAAGTGTGCTTCGCACACTCTCGCGAACAAAGATTTAGAAAGCACAGCTTTTCCTGCCGCGCCGAGTGCAGCCG
>CAZGMH010000048.1:0-12872 GCA_964526765.1 uncultured Eubacterium sp. | reverse complement strand
CTGAAAAATATGACTGTATTGAGTTCAAGACTTTCCTTGGCGTCCTCGCTGAAAGCAGAGAAAGCAAACGAGCTGGATATGCTGGCTGACGCTATCATCGAGTCTATGGAGGAGAAAAAATAAGAAATAGTACAAAAAATATAAATTATTTCTGCCAACAGGGTTTGACCTGTTGGCAGTTTTGATGCACACAGGGCGGCAAGGAAATTCAGCGGCAAAGCCGCTGCCGTCCTGGCGCAGGCGGATAGGGCCGATCACTCTCCCCTATCCGATTGACCCTGTTCTTTTTATTTTAGCATTTCTCCGGTTCCGGGTAATCCACACCAAAAGTTTCAACCGTTACCTTCGCCATTTTCTGCTGTGCCATTGGACGGTCATTATAATCGCATCTTGTCTCCGCAATTTTGTTTACATTTTCCATGCCTTCCATAACCTTACCAAATCCGGCATACTCCCCATCCAGGTGCGGCGCCGCCGCATGCATGATGAAGAACTGGCTTCCTGCGGAGTCCGGTACCATTGTGCGCGCCATGGACAGGACGCCCGGCGTATGCTTTAAGTCGTTTGCAAAGCCGTTGTGTGAAAATTCACCTTTGATGCTGTAGCCCGGACCGCCGATACCGGTTCCCTGCGGATCGCCGCCCTGGATCATAAAGCCCCGGATGACCCTGTGGAAGATAATTCCGTCATAAAAGCCCTTTTTTACAAGGGAAATAAAGTTGTTTACTGTGTTTGGGGCGATTTCCGGATAAAGCTCTGCTTTGATGATATCGCCGTTTTCCATTTCGATTGTTACAATTGGATTCTGTGCCATAATTGCCTCCTTATAGATATCATATGCCGCCGTCTTGCCCGGCATACCCGGGATAAACCAGCGGCAATGCCTGCCAAAAATCATAAAATCCGGCCTGCCTAAGCAGCATTGTATCTGAAAAACGGTCTGTTTTCAATAAAAATCATGAAAAACGGTCGTTTTTTTTGCGTTCGTCCCGGCAAAGGCGGATATGAAGTCATTGCAATTTTAAACAAAGTTCATTATAATGTTGGAATAGGTGGGAGTTATGATGAAGAGTAAAGAAAATGAAAAGATGAAAATTGAAAAAGTTAAGGAAATTGAGACAGATCCGATTCTGGATTCCGCGAAAATCGTTCCGATCAAGGATTTTGTCAGCCCGGAAAGCCTGCATGAAGAATTGCTTCACAGCATAAAGAAGTACCATCCTTCTACGGATATTTCCATGGTAGAAAAGGCATACAGGATCGCGGCGGACGCGCACAGGGAGCAGGTGCGTAAATCCGGTGAGCCATATATTATCCATCCTCTTTATGTGGCGATCATACTGGCAGAGCTGGAGATGGATAAAGAGACGATTGTGGCAGGGCTTCTGCATGACGTGGTGGAAGACACGGTGATGACCGATGCGCAGATACGGGAAGAATTCGGACCGGAAGTGGCGCTGCTTGTGGACGGCGTCACGAAACTGGGGCAGCTTTCCTATGATGCGGACAAAATTGAGGTACAGGCAGAGAATTTGAGAAAAATGTTCCTGGCTATGGCGAAAGATATCCGTGTCATTATCATTAAGCTTGCCGACCGGCTGCACAATATGCGTACCTTGAAATATATGAAGCCGGAGAAGCAGAAGGAGAAAGCAAGGGAGACGATGGAAATCTATGCTCCGATTGCACAGCGCCTCGGCATTTCCAAGATTAAGATTGAATTGGATGACCTGTCTTTGAAGTATCTGGAACCGGAGGCGTATTATGACCTGGTGGAAAAGGTTGCACAGCGCAAATCCGTGAGGGATGCATATATCAATTCTCTTGTGGAAGAGGTGGGGCAACATATTCGTGAAGCGGGAATCAAAGCAACGGTTATGGGGCGCGCAAAGCACTTTTTTAGTATTTATAAAAAGATGGTGAACCAGAATAAGACGCTGGATCAGATTTATGATTTGTTCGCAATCCGCATTATTGTGGCGGATGTAAAGGACTGTTATGCTGCCCTGGGCGTTATTCATGAGAAATATATACCGATTCCGGGGCGGTTTAAGGATTATATCGCGATGCCGAAGCCCAATATGTATCAGTCCCTTCACACAACGCTGATTGGGCCAAGCGGCCAGCCCTTTGAAATTCAGATCCGTACAGAAGAAATGCACCGTACCTCAGAATATGGTATCGCTGCGCACTGGAAATATAAAGAAGCAAATAACGGAAACGGAATTAACGGCGAGGAAGAAAAGTTAAGCTGGCTTCGTCAGATTCTGGAATGGCAGCAGGATATGTCTGATAACAAGGAGTTCATGAGCCTTTTAAAGAGCGACCTGGATTTGTTTTCCGACACCGTGTTTTGCTTTACCCCCACAGGCGATGTGAAAAATCTGCCCCAGGGGTCAACACCGATAGATTTCGCCTATAGTATCCATTCCGCTGTGGGAAATAAGATGATCGGCGCGAAAGTCAACGGCCGTCTGGTGCCGATCGACTATACGATCCGAAACGGCGACCGGATTGAGATCATGACCTCCGCTAATTCAAAAGGACCCAGCCGCGACTGGCTGAATGTGGTCAAGAGCACCCAGGCGAAAAGTAAGATCAATCAATGGTTCCGCAACGAGTTTAAGGAAGAAAATATCATACGCGGGAAAGATATGCTGATCAATTACTGCAAGTCAAAGGGAATCAATCACAGCGATTTGAATAAGCAGGAATATCAGGTTAAAGTACAGCGCAAATATGGTTTCCGCGACTGGGATTCCGTGCTGGCGGCTGTCGGGCATGGAGGACTCAGGGAAGCGCAGATCATCAACCGTATGCAGGAGGAGTACCGCAAGGAACATAAACCGGGAATCAGCGATGAGCAGATTTTAGAGGGAAATGCTGAAAACAAGGAGAAAGCGGTACAGCGGAAAACCGGACCTCAAAAGAGCGGCATTATCGTAAAAGGTCTGACGGATGTGGCGGTGCATTTTTCCAAATGCTGCAGCCCGGTTCCGGGAGATGAGATTGTCGGTTTTGTCACAAGAGGACGGGGCGTGTCTATTCACAGGACGGACTGCATCAATATCATGCAGCTCCCGGAATTTGACCGCCAGCGCCTGATCGACGCCGAATGGCAGCAGGGTTCGGCGGAAGAAGAAATGGGAAGCCGTTATCTGGCAGAGATTAAAATTTTTGGAAATAACCGCACCGGATTATTAGTAGATATAAGCAAAATATTTACGGAGCGGGGAATTGATATCACTTCCATCAATTCCAGAACAAGCAAGAAGGGGATCGCGACAATTTCGATTTCTTTCCATACAAAAGGGAAAGATGAGCTTACAGCCCTGGTTGAAAAAATACGTCAGGTTGACAGCGTGTTTGATATTGAGCGTACAACCGGCTGACAGGAGGGAAATATGGCAGATTTGAGAATTGAGGAATACAATGTTGGCGATATAGGGACCAACTGCTATTTTATCGTAAATGCAGATACGAATGAGATGCTGGTCATCGATCCGGGCGGAGACGGGCAGGATTTAAACCGCCGCATCCGGGAGCGGGGACTGAAACCGGCGGCGGTGCTTCTGACCCATGGCCATTATGACCACGCCCATCATGCGCAGGTGGTGGCGGATGAATTTCAGATTCCCATTTATGCCCATGAAGCGGAAAAGGAAACGTTGGAAAATCCTGCGCTGAACCTCTCCCCGATGTTTGGCTGCCGGGAAACCTACCGTGCGGACAGGTATGTGAAAGACGGAGACATTCTTCATCTGGCAGGATTTGAAATCAAGGTACTTTTCACGCCGGGACATACTGTGGGCGGAGTCTGTTACTATTTTTCCGGAAACAAAGCGCTGGCAAGCGGAGATACTCTGTTTTGCTGCTCTGTCGGGCGGACGGATTTCCCAAAGGGGAGCATGTCGGTATTGATCCGTTCTATCCGGGAAAAGCTTCTGGATCTGCCGGGGGATACGGCGGTGCTGCCGGGGCATGAGGGCCGCACGACGATCGGATATGAAAAGCAATACAACCCATACCTGTAATAACGGTGACAGGGTCGATGTAACTGCGGGGAGAAAGGCTTGCATGATAACGGTTCAGTTAAATAGAGCAAATTTTGAATATGATATTCATTCTCTGGTGAAAGCATTTTATCCACAGCATGATGTCCTTGTAAAGGCGGCCAAGCGTGGTGAATTTCCGGAGAGCGTGTTTCATCTTGTAGTTGATTATGCGGAATGTCAGGGAACAATCCGTTTTTCCTTTTATGTGAAAGAGGAGGCTGCGCCCGTCCTGACGGGGGAAGCCCGCGTGGAATTTACGGACAGGAAAGAAACGAAAAACCGGTTGAAGCAAAAGCTGTACGAGCTTTTGTCAGAATATTCGGGAAAGACGCTTCCCTGGGGAACGCTGACGGGAATACGTCCGACGAAAATTCCGATGGCAATGCTGGAGGAAGGGAAAACGGAAGCGCAGATCCGCCGGTTTATGAAGGAAACCTATTTTGCGTCAGAGGAAAAGATTGCGCTGAGCCTGGAAGTGGCAAAACGGGAATTAAAACTGCTGGAAAAAATCGATTATGAAGAAGGATACAGCCTTTATATCGGGATTCCCTTTTGCCCGAGTACCTGTCTGTACTGCTCATTCACCTCTTATCCGCTGGGAAAATGGGCGTCCCGGATGGACGATTATCTGGACGCGCTGGAGAAAGAGATCGATTTTACGGCGAAAGCCTGTAAAAATAAATATTTAAACTCGGTTTATATCGGCGGCGGGACGCCGACTACGCTGACGCCCGGACAGCTTGACCGCCTGTTCATGATGATAGAAAATGCATTTGATTTTTCACATTTACTGGAGTTTACGGTGGAAGCCGGAAGGCCGGACAGTATTACCAGGGAAAAACTCGAGGTTTTAAGGAAGCATCAGATTTCCCGCATTTCCATAAACCCGCAGACCATGAAAGAGGAAACCTTAAAGCTGATTGGACGCCGGCATACGGTACAGCAGACGTTGGACAGCTTTTTTCTTGCGCGGGAGCTTGGATTCGACAATATTAATATGGATTTGATTGTCGGTCTGCCGGAGGAAACAATTGATGATGTGCGTCATACGATGGAGGAGCTGAAACGCCTGGAGCCGGATAATATTACCATTCATTCCCTTGCGGTGAAGCGCGCGGCAAGGCTTCGGATGCAGAGGGAGGATTATGAGCACCTGCATATGGAAAATACCTGGGAGACAATCGCCCTGACTGCGGATTACTGTAAGCAGATGGGGTTGGAGCCCTATTATTTATACCGGCAGAAAAATATGGCGGGAAATTTTGAAAATGTGGGATACGCAAAGCCGGGCAGGGCGGGCGTCTATAATATCCTGATCATGGAGGAGAAACAGACGATCATAGCGCTCGGCGCAGGCGCCATGACGAAGTTTGTGCTGGAACATGGCGGCAGGATTGAGCGCGTGGAAAATGTAAAAGATGTGACAAATTATCTGGAGCGCATCGACGAGATGATAGAACGGAAACGAAAAAGAATGGAGGAACTACAGTGGCTTTAAAAAAGAAACCGGTGAACGGTATGAAAGATATTATGCCGGATGAGATGCAGATCCGCGATTATGTGCAGAGCGTGATCAAGGATACTTACCGTGCATTTGGGTTTACCCCGATAGAGACTCCCTGTATGGAGGATATTGCAAATTTAAGCAATAAGCAGGGCGGAGAAAATGAGAAGCTGATTTTTAAAGTGTTAAAAAGAGGCGAAAAGTTAAAACTTGAAACTGCTCAGAATGAAATGGATCTGGTTGATTTTGGTATGCGTTATGATCTGACGGTGCCCCTGTGCCGTTACTATGCGAACCATGCAAACGATCTTCCGTCTCCGTTTAAAGCGCTGCAGATGGGCAATGTGTGGAGAGCGGACCGCCCCCAGAGAGGCCGTTACCGCCAGTTTATGCAGTGTGATATCGATATTCTGGGAGAGCCGTCCAATCTGGCGGAAATTGAGCTGATTCTGGCGACAACTACCACACTGGGGAAATTGGGATTTAAAAATTTTGAAATCCGCATTAATGAGCGCAGAATCTTAAAGGCAATGGCTGCCTGCAGCGGATTTGCGGAATCCGATTTTGATACGGTATTTATTATACTGGACAAGATGGATAAGATAGGTCTTGGCGGTGTTGCGGAGGAATTGGAAAAAGAAGGATTCGCAAAAGAATCTGTTGATAAATATCTGGCTCTGTTTGAGGGCGTGGAAAAAGCGCAGGACGGTATTTCCTATCTGGCGGATACGCTTGGAGAATACCTGGATGCCGGGGTTGTTCAAAATATGAAAGAGATTGCACAGAGCGTTAACAGCACAAAAACAGCATCCTTTGAGCTTGTGTTTGACCCAACCCTGGTGCGGGGCATGTCCTATTACACAGGCACGATTTTTGAGATTGCTATTCCTGAATTCGGGGGAAGCTGCGGCGGCGGCGGACGTTACGATAAGATGGTGGGCAGCTTTACCGGAAAAGACGTTCCGGCATGCGGATTTTCCATTGGATTTGAGCGGATTATCCTGCTTTTGATGGAAAATGGCTTTCAGATTCCCGAACAGCCGAAAAAAGCTGCTTACCTGATTGAAAAAGGTTATCCGGGAGAAAAGCTGGCGGAAGTCATCGGTCAGGCGCAGGCGGCCCGGGCAGAGGGACAGCAGGTATTGGTTGTCCGCATGAACAAGAATAAGAAATTCCAGAAGGAGCAGCTCTCAAAAGAGGGATATGAGGAATTTGTGGAGTTTTACCGCTGACAATGAGCCGTGCCATTCTGAAAAAAAGAAATTTGACGGAAGCTGGCTTCCAATCAGATTTTCTTTTGAAGAATGATAGGGCGAATGCCCGAAAACGGAAAGTTTTCCGAGTGTGCACGGCGGGAATTGCAATCGGTTATTTTATTGAAGGAGGAAATGATCATGGCAGAATCCATGCGGGGACTGAAACGGTCCCATAGATGTACGGAAGTATCCGGCGCCAATATCGGCGAAACTGTCACCGTGATGGGCTGGGTGCAGAGAAGAAGAAACTTAGGAAGCCTGATTTTTATTGATCTGAGAGACCGTTCCGGTCTGCTGCAGATTGTATTTGATGAAAATAGTGTTGGAAACGAAGGGTTTGAGAAAGCCGGGACACTGAGAAGCGAGTATGTTATCGCAGTAGTGGGAAAGATTCAGAAGCGTTCCGCGGCAGTAAATGAAAATCTGAAAACAGGTGATATTGAAGTGATTGCAGAAGATTTAAGGATTCTTTCCGAATCCGATACACCGCCATTTCAGATTGAGGAGAATTCCCAGACAAAAGATGAAGTGCGTCTGAAATACCGCTATCTGGATTTGAGAAGACCGGATTTGCAGCGTAACTTAATGCTGAGAAGCAAGGTGGCATATCTGATGCGTGATTTTATGGCGAAGGAAGGCTTTATTGAAATTGAGACTCCTGTGCTGACAAAGTCTACGCCGGAAGGGGCAAGGGATTACCTGGTGCCGAGCCGTGTGCATCCGGGAAGCTTTTATGCGCTTCCACAGTCGCCGCAGCTCTTTAAACAGCTTTTGATGTGTTCCGGATATGACCGCTATTTCCAGATTACAAAATGTTTCCGCGACGAGGATCTCCGTGCAGACCGTCAGCCGGAATTTACCCAGGCCGACATGGAACTGTCTTTTGTGGACGTAGATGATGTTCTGGATGTAAACGAGCGTTTATTACAGTATGTATTTAAAGAAGCAATCGGAGTAGAGGTACAGCTTCCGCTGCCGAGAATGACCTGGCAGGAAGCGATGGACCGCTATGGCTCCGACAAACCGGATACCCGTTTCGGAATGGAACTTCACGATGTATCTGATGTAGTGAAAAATTGTGGCTTCGGCGTATTCACCGGTGCCCTGGAAAACGGCGGCAGTGTCCGCGGTATCGCAGTTCCCGGCAAAGCGTCGATGGGGCGCAAGCAGATTGATAAGCTGGTTGACCTGGCAAAAACGTACGGCGCAAAAGGGCTTGCTTATCTGTGCGTGAATGAGGACGGTACGTATAAATCTTCTTTCGCAAAATTTATGACAGAGAAAGAATTGGCAGAGCTGGTGAAAGCAACTGAGGGCAAACCGGGCGATTTACTGCTTTTTGCGGCGGATAAAAATAAAATTGTATGGGCGGCGCTTGGCGCGCTTCGTCTCCACATGGCAAAGGAACTGGATTTGCTGGATAAAAATCAGTTCAATTTCCTGTGGGTAACAGAGTTCCCGCTGCTTGAGTGGTCTGATGAGGAGAATCGCTTCATGGCAATGCATCATCCGTTTACGATGCCGATGGAGGAGGACTGGGATAAGATAGACGCCGATCCGGGCGCAGTCCGGGCAAAGGCTTATGATATCGTATTAAATGGCACCGAGCTTGGCGGCGGTTCCGTCCGTATTCATCAGAATGATATCCAGGAAAAAATGTTTGAGGTTCTTGGATTTACGAAGGAAAAGGCATGGGAACAGTTTGGCTTCCTGTTAAGCGCTTTCAAATATGGTGTTCCGCCTCACGCCGGACTGGCTTACGGTTTAGACCGCATGGTGATGCATATGGTCCATGCGGATTCCATTCGGGACGTCATTGCATTCCCGAAGGTGAAAGATGCATCCTGTCTGATGACAGATGCGCCGAATGTAGTTGATGAAAAACAGCTTGAGGAACTCGGCCTGGCGATTAAACTGCCGGAGGAAAAGCCTGGACAGTAAAATAGTGCAAATATAAATAAAACTGCTGTCAAATAATCTGCATTTATTGGCAGCAGTTTTTTTGCTGCAATTATAACGGTCAAGCGGTATGGTGATTGCGGGTGACAGAAATGATAAAAGATATATTAGTTGAAAAGGGAATGAGTATATACGAATTATCGAAACAGAGCGGGATACCGTACAGCACGTTAAATGATTTGGTGAATGGTAAAAAGAATATTGAGAATTGCAGTGTGAAACTCCTGAAAACATTAGCGGATTTATTTGGTATGAGTCTTGATTGTTTTTATAACGAGTGTCATGTATATACGGTAAGTGGGTTTGAGGCTTTCAAAAAATAAAAAAAATCAAGGTTTTGAAAGGGAGATACCTTGCATATACTAAATAGAAAAAGTATAATATGAATGATACAGTTTCAAAACTTTAAAAAATTTTAATTTTTGAAAGTGAGGATGTATATGAAAACTATTGTAAGAAAAAATTACCTTGAGAGAATTATTGAGTTGAATGGTACACCAGATATTAAAATTATCACTGGTATCCGTCGTTCCGGAAAGTCAAAGCTGCTGCAGGCATATATGGAGTATTTGGAAGCTCATTTTGATAACATTAATATTATTTTCATTGATTTTATGGATTTGGACTTTGAAGAAATTAAGGAATACCATGCTCTCCATTCCTATGTAGAAAAGCATTATGAAGCAGGTAAAACAAATTATTTGTTTGTGGATGAAGTTCAGATGTGTCCGAAGTTTGAACTGGCAATCAATAGTTTTTATTCCAAAGGAAAATATGACATCTATGTAACAGGTTCTAATGCCTTTTTACTGAGTGCTGATTTGGCGACTTTATTTACTGGGCGTTATATTGAAATTCATGTTTTTCCGTTCAGTTTTAAGGAGTATTGTCAATACTATGATGAAGTTACTGATAAGGATAAATTATTTGATGACTTTTCTGTTAAAGGCGGATTGGCGGGGTCTTATGCTTACCCAAACGATAGAGACAGAACTAATTATATAAAAGAAGTTTACGAGACGATTGTTACAAGAGATTTGGTACAGAAATATTCCATGCCAGACACACTTGTCTTGCAGAGATTAAGTGAGTTTTTGATGGATAATATAAGCAATCTGACTTCTCCGAACAAAGTCAGCCAGCTTTTGAATGCGAATGATGTATCAACCAGTCATGTTACAGTGGGAAAGTACATCAGGTATTTGTGCAATGCCTTTGTCTTTTATGATGTGAAAAGATATGATATTCGTGGCAGGAAATATTTGGAAAGCTCAGAGAAATTTTATCTCTGCGATACTGGTATTCGTTATGCTGTTTTGGGCAGTAGAAATATGGATTACGGCAGAGTTTATGAAAATATGGTTTGTATTGAACTTCTTCGTCGTGGCTACGATGTATATGTTGGAAAATTGTATCAGAAGGAAGTTGACTTCGTAGCACAAAAAGGTAGTGAAAAAATCTATATTCAAGTTAGCGATAATATATTTGGACAAGAAACATTTGAAAGAGAATGCTCTTCGTTGTTACAGATTAGAGATGCGTATCCGAAAATGATTATCGCCAGAACCAAACATCCTAAATACAGCTATGAGGGCATAGAGATTCACGATATTGCTGATTGGCTGTTGCAGGAATAAAATAAAGAAAAAAAGGAGTTGATTGTTGATGGATATGTAGTCGCTCAGTGTAAAAATTATTACAAAACCACATATTTAAATTTTCAAAAGCAGATAAAAATTGATATTGAACCATCAATAAATTTGCACTTACTGTAGGCGAAAGAGATGCGATGCTAAAAGCACTGCGTGCTGGCTTGCAGAATTATGTAGATACGTTAGAGGAAGAAGAAATTATCAATGGAAATGAAATCGAATTGACTAATTATGAGTTTGGTATCGTTTTTCGACGCATATAGGCAGGAAACCATGAGTATGCTGCCATGAAATAATTACAGAAATAACCATAGAAAGAGATTGATATTTTGCTTCCTATTGTATATAATAAAGATGTAAAGAAAGTAAAGAAAACCAAGTGATTATTTTTGAAAGGATGATGATACATGGAAGTAGCAAAGATTTCCAGCAAAGGGCAGATTACCATTCCCGTATCTGTGCGGAATGCGCTGAAGCTGAAAGCCGGGGATAAGATTGTGATCTTAGAGGAAAACGGTAGGTTTTATTTTGAAAATTCTGCAATGCTGGCATTTAAGAGGGCAGAAGAAGCGTTTGCCGGAGAAGCAGAAAAGGCAGGCTTTACAACCGAGGAAGAAATGCAGGATTACATGAAGGAAATCCGAAAGGAAGTAAGGGGGTATTAGTTTGCGGGTAATGCTCGATACCAACATTTTTATCTCCATGATTTTCTTTCCGTCCGCACAGACAAGGGAACTTGCAAGAAGGCTCACGGACAGCCATCAGATTGTGGTGTGTGACTATGTGATTGAGGAATTACGGCTGGTAACAGACCGTAAATTTCCGGCAAAGAGAAAATTCCTTGATCGTTTCTTTCTGGAACTTCCTTTTGAACTGGTATACACACCGAAAATGCTGGATTTGAATGAGTTTCCGGAAATGCGTGATACAAAGGATTCCCCGATACTGGCAACGGCGATCATGGAGGGCATTGACGCATTCGTGACGGGAGATAAGGATTTTCTGGTTTTGGATGTAGATATACCGGAAATTCTCACGATGGCGGAATTTCTGGAAAAATATTAGGAACATGAGGACAGACAGTGTGCGGAAATAAAAAAGTACGCTGTTTGTTTTTTGCCTGCTCTTAATCAATCATGTTTTTGATATTTTAGAACCGCATGATCCGGGGCGTTCGTTATACAGGGGATTCATCCCCGGTGAAAAATTCAAGAATGCTCCAGCATTCTTGCTGCGAGGCATGCATCGGCTCTGCCGATATCATTCCTTTGCATGCCTCTGCAATCCTGCCGGAGGCTATATCAGAGGGGAGATTGAACTCCCACTGATACAAACTTGTCGCTCGCCACCTATAGAGGCGGGAGTCATCTCCCCTCTGATATAATTATTGTTGGTGATCAGAGTCCGCCAGTTCGGTTTCTGATTATTCGATTGGTTTTAAATCATCAGCAATGATCAGAGTTGCTTCTGTAGCAGCCTGAATTTCTTCTACAGTGAATTCAGGGTTGTACTCTTTTAATACGATTCCTTCCGGAGTTACTTCCATAACGCCCATCTCAGTAACGATCAGGTTTACCTGTCCTTTTGCTGTCAGAGGTAATGTGCACTCGTTCAAAATCTTCGGAGCGCCTTTCTGTGTATGCTCCATAGCAACGATAACTTTTTTAGCGCCTACTACGAGATCCATAGCGCCGCCCATACCAGGAACCATCTTGCCCGGGATAATCCAGTTAGCGATGTTGCCTTTTGCGTCTACCTGAAGAGAACCAAGAATTGTTGCATCTACATGACCGCCGCGGATGATGGAGAAAGAGGTTGCGGAATCAAAGAACATACCGTCTTTTTCGATACCTGCCGGCTGTCCGCCTGCGTTTACGATGTATGGTGCGTCCGGAGATTCCGGGTCTGCTGCTGCAAGGCCGATGAAACCATTCTCAGACTGTAATGTAATGCTGACGCTTGGATCAAGGTAATCCGGAACCATAGTAGGAAGACCGATACCCAGATTTACAACGTCGCCGTCATGAAGCTCTTTTGCTACACGTTTTGCAATATAAGGTTTGATTTGACTTCTTTCCATCTTATGCTTCCTCCTTTAATACTAAGTAATCAACGTAGATGTGTGGAGTTTCTACGTAATCCGGTCCGATTTCCCCAGCCGGAACAATCTTCTCAACTTCTACGATAACGGTATCTGCAGCAGACGCCATCATTACGTTGAAGTTACGTGTTGAACCTTTGTAACGGATATTGCCGCTTTCATCAGCAATGTAACCCTGAACAATAGCAACATTACCGCGGATAGCTTTCTCAAGAAGATATTCTTTGCCATCCAGCTCAATCACCTGTTTGCCCTCCAGAGTTGTAGGAGAATTGCTGTCTGCTACGATCGTACCGATACCTGTCGGTGTAAGGAATCCTGCAAGACCGGCGCCGCCTGCACGAA
>CAZGMH010000047.1:11203-12878 GCA_964526765.1 uncultured Eubacterium sp. | reverse complement strand
TTAATGAAAAGTTAAAGCATTCTCTGTGACCTTTATGTTATGATAGGAGACAGCAGTGGGGAATGAAAAAAATTGCTGTGCATATAAATAAAAGTATGTGCATGCAAATTTTTTGATTGGAACTATAAATATGGGAAAGATAAGACAAATGATGGCAAATAGATTTGAAAACGGTAAAGATCGAAGATTAATGATGGCTGGTATTTTGATTCTGGCTGGCATTTGCGTGTTTGCGGCAGCGGTAAGCCCGCTTGTTGGAGGGGGACCGGTCATATCTGTCAATGGTGATGCCGAGATGACAGTGGAGTGTGGACAGACTTACGTTGACGCAGGTGCGACCGCAGTCCTGAAAGATGAGGATATCAGTGATAAGATTACTGTTTCGGGAGCAGTGGATACATCTGTGCTTGGAAGTTATGAGATTGAATATGGCGTTAAATATTTAAGGCGGACTTTTTCGAAAAAACGCATTGTGAATGTAGTTGATACGACCGGCCCGGTTATTACTTTGAATGGAGAACCCAGTGTCACAGTTGAAAAAATAGAAGATTATGCGGAGGAAGGTGCGACAGCGCTTGACAACTGCGATGGGGATATGACTTCCAATGTGACGTCAACAATGGAAGCTGTAAATGAATACACATATGTCGTGCACTATAAGGCGGCGGACAGTCTGGGAAATGTGGGAAAAGCGGAACGGAAGATTATCATTCAGGACACGGTGAAACCGGAAATTTCATTAAAGGGCGATGCCTCAATTACAATTAAAGAAAGAGAAAAATTTAAGGATCCCGGAGCCAGTGCAGAAGATGACAGAGATGGAGATTTGACAGATTCTATCCAGGCAGAAGGGTATGTGGATATTTACCGTCCCGGCGCTTATACCGTTACCTATACGGTAGCAGATGCAGGCGGAAACAAGGCGCAGGTAAGCAGAAGCGTGACAGTGGAACGAGTGCACACAAATCCAAAGAATGCGGTTTATTTAACGTTTGATGACGGGCCGAGTTCGGATGTGACGAAACGTGTGCTGGATATCCTGGCGGAAAATAATGTAAAAGCTACCTTTTTTATATGTAACTATGATCAGAACAATAAGGCTCTGGTTCAGCGGATGATTGACGAGGGACATACAGTGGGAATTCATGGGTATTCCCATGTTTATTCCGATATCTATACATCCACAACTGCATTTATGGAAAATATTAATAAATTAAAAAATAAAGTAAAAGAGGATACGGGTTATGACGCGTTTGTAATTCGTTTTCCGGGCGGAAGTTCTAATACGATCAGCAAGGAATATACGCCGGGAATTATGACGGATCTGGTGAAAATGGTGACGGATGAAGATTTAATGTATCTTGACTGGAATGTATCTTCTGAGGACGCGACGGGAGATAACATTCCCAAATCTACATTGGTATCAAATGTGGTTAATAATCTGGAAAAAAACCGGAGCAATGTAGTGCTTATGCATGATACCTCAGCAAAGCAAACGACCGCAGATGCTCTTCAGGATATTATTGATTATGGAAAATCGCATGGATATTCTTTTTATGCCGTGTCGCAGGATACGGTGCCTGTTCATCACGGACTTTCAAATTAGCATTTTACAGAAAAACATACTTTGTAAAGTTTTTGCACAAAATACCATCGTTAAAGCGGTGGTATTTTT
>CAZGMH010000047.1:7464-11103 GCA_964526765.1 uncultured Eubacterium sp. | reverse complement strand
GTTTCCTGCATTGCTTAGAAAGGAAAATTGTGCTATAAATAAGCAAGAATAATTTGGTAGTGGGGAGACATTATGAAGAAACTGTTATGTTATCTGAGAGATTACAAAAAGGAAACGGTGCTGGGACCTCTGTTTAAATTGCTGGAGGCTACACTGGAGCTCTTTGTGCCATTGGTTGTGGCGGCAGTTATTGATACTGGTATTGCCAATCAGGATCGCGGATACATTGTAAAAATGTGTCTGGTGTTGGTGCTGCTCGGTGTGATAGGGCTGGCTTTTTCCATTACGGCACAGTATTTTGCGGCGAAAGCGGCGGTAGGATTTGTTAAAAAAGTGCGTCATGCCCTGTTCGCCCATATTCAGAAATTGTCTTATGCGGAGCTTGATACGCAGGGAACATCAACGCTTATTACGCGAATGACCAGCGATATGAATCAGGTACAAGCGGGGATTAATTTGACCCTGCGCCTGCTGCTTCGGTCTCCGTTTGTAGTAATCGGGGCGATGGTTATGGCGTTTACCATTGATGTAAAAGCTGCGTTGGTTTTTGCTGTCGGAATTCCGGCGTTGGCAGTCGTTGTATTTGGGATTATGCTGACGTGTATTCCTCTGTACCGAAAAGTCCAGAATCGTCTGGACGGCGTACTTGGACTGACCAGAGAAAATCTCACCGGCGTGCGGATTTTGCGGGCATTTTGCAAGGAAGAAGAACAGCGGGAGGAATTTCAGGAAAGGAATCAGAGACTGACAGAGATTCAAAAGTTTGTGGGCCGGATTTCGGCGCTTTTGAATCCTGTGACTTACGTGATCATTAATGCGGCTATCATCGCCCTGATCTGGATAGGGGCAATCCGCGTGGATGTTGGCATTTTGAGCCAGGGAGCTGTCGTGGCGCTGTATAATTATATGTCTCAGATTTTGACAGAGTTGATTAAATTGGCAAATCTGATTATTAATATTACAAAGTCGGTAGCCTGCGGAAACCGTATACAGGCGGTTTTGGAGGTACAGCCGACTATTACGGACGGCGCGGCGGACAGTCTGAAAGATAAAGGACAGAGCGGAATGGAAACAACCAGGCCAGCGCCGGCAGTTGAATTTAAAAATGCGGGAATTTGTTATCCGGGGGCGTCTGATGATGCATTAAGCAATATAAATCTGACGGCTTATCCGGGGGAGACGATTGGCGTTATCGGCGGAACCGGTTCCGGCAAATCTTCTCTTGTCAATCTCATTCCGAGATTTTATGACTGCAGTGGGGGCGCTGTGTATGTAAACGGTGTGGATGTGCGGGAATATCCGCTGGAGGACCTTCGGGAGCTTATCGGTATTGTTCCGCAGAAAGCGGTGCTTTTTGCAGGGACAATCCGGGATAATATGAAATGGGGAAAGGCGGATGCAGAGGACGAAGAAATTTACGAGGCGCTCGCCGTTGCCCAGGCAAAAGAGATTGTCGATCAAAAGGAGGAAGGTCTGGATTTTCCCGTGGAGCAGGGTGGAAAAAATCTTTCAGGAGGTCAGAGACAGCGTTTTACGATTGCGCGGGCGCTGGTGAAACAGCCGGAGATTTTAATTTTGGATGATAGTTCTTCCGCTTTGGATTTTGCGACGGATGCGGCGCTTCGGAGTGCGATCGGAAAATTGCCGTCGAAGCCGACGCTGTTTATCGTGTCCCAGCGGACTTCTGCCATTCAACATGCGGACAAGATTATTGTGCTGGATGACGGGGAGGCTGTCGGCGTCGGAACTCATGAGGAACTCCTGAAAAATTGTGAAGTGTACCGGGAGATTTATGATTCCCAGTTTCAGAATACGAAAAAGGAGGTACCGGCATAATGGGGAAAAAAGCAGGAATACAGAAAAGTACCTTGAAAAAAGTTCTTCAATATATCGGAGCCTATCGTCTCTGGATGCTGGCATCGATTATACTTGCTGCGGTCACAGTAGCATTGACCCTGTATATCCCGATTCTGGTTGGACGTGCTATTGATTATATTGTGGATAAGGGGCTGGTGGATTTTGAAAATATTTTACGTATTTTGATACAGATTGGTATTGTGGCGGCAGTTACTGCTGTTCTGCAGTGGTTGATGAATACAATAAATAATAAAGTAACCTATCAGGTGGTGCGGGATGTGCGTAATCAGGCGTTTGATAAAATACAGGCGCTCCCTTTGAAATATCTGGACGCACATTCCTATGGAGAAATTGTCAGCCGCGTTATCTCTGATGTAGATCAGTTTGCCGATGGCCTTTTGATGGGATTTACTCAATTATTTACCGGTGTAGTGACCATCCTGGGAACATTGATTTTTATGCTGACCATTCATCCCGGTATCACTCTTGTGGTCGTCGTGCTGACTCCGATATCGCTGTTTGTCGCCCGGTTTATCGCGAAACGCACTTATGATATGTTTAAATTACAGTCGGAGACAAGGGCGGAACAGACGGCTTTGATTGATGAGATGGTCGGAAATCAGAAAATTGTCCAGGCTTTTTCCCATGAGGATGAAGCATTGGAACAGTTTGATGAGATTAATGAAAGACTGGAGCGCTGTTCTTTGCGTGCGACATTTTTCTCATCTCTCACGAATCCGTGTACCCGTTTTGTAAACAGCCTGGTTTATGCAGGAGTTGCCCTGACAGGAGCTTTGGCAGTTGTTTCCGGCGGTATGACAGTAGGCGGATTATCCTGCTTTTTAAGTTATGCAAACCAGTATACAAAGCCGTTTAATGAAATTTCCGGCGTTATTACGGAGCTTCAGAATGCGCTTGCCTGTGCCGCCCGGATATTTGAGTTGATTGAGGAAGAACCGCAGATACCGGATGACGAGGATGCCGTTGTTTTAAAACAGGTGGATGGAAAAATTACGATATCTGATGTGGATTTTTCCTATGAGCCGCAGAAAAAATTAATTGAAAACCTGAATCTGGATGTGGAGCCGGGGCAGAGGATTGCAATTGTAGGTCCTACCGGATGTGGAAAGACGACTCTTATCAATCTGCTCATGCGTTTTTATGATGTAAATGATGGCAGTATTCAGGTGGAGGGAAATGATATCCGTCATGTCACCCGAAAGAGCCTGAGGGAAAATTATGGAATGGTTCTTCAGGATACATGGCTTAAAGCCGGAACAATCCGTGATAATATCAGGATGGGACGTCCTGATGCGACTGACGGGGAAGTTATTGCGGCGGCAAAAGCCTCTCATGCCCACGGATTTATCCGACGGCTCTCAGACGGTTATGATACAGTTATTGGCGAGGATGGCGGAAGTCTGTCACAGGGGCAGAAACAGCTTCTCTCCATTGCCAGGGTAATGCTCTGCCAGCCGCCGATGCTCATATTGGATGAGGCAACCTCATCTATTGATACGAGAACTGAAATCAAAATTCAGGATGCTTTTGCAAAACTGATGAAAGGACGCACCAGCTTCATTGTAGCCCATCGCCTTTCAACCATTCAGGATGCAGACCGAATCCTTGTCATGAAAGACGGCAGTATCATTGAACAGGGCAGCCATGAGGAACTTCTCAGGCAAAAAGGATTCTATTATAATTTGTATCATTCACAATTTGCGCGTTAGCATTGAGAAGCAGCAAAAAAGAAAAGTACCAGACAGATGCCAGGCTGGCCTG
>CAZGMH010000047.1:6107-7364 GCA_964526765.1 uncultured Eubacterium sp. | reverse complement strand
TCCCCATATAACGGTCTGTCTGACAGTTGGCCCGCACTTTCCAGAATATCCAGAAGAAGGTTATAACTGTCCTCAGAAAATACCAGGTCTTTTTTCCAGGTGTCCTGTTCCTGATAGCGTGCGACAATTGTTGTAATCGTATCCAGATCCGTATCCGTAAATTGTGGTTCGATAGCTGCTGCAATTTCCTCTGAGGTATGAGAGTTCACATATTCCATACCTTTTTGCAGAGCGTTCACAAAAGCCTGGATAACCTCCGGATTTTCTTCCATATAACTTGCCTTTGCGCTGAATGCGGTGTATGGTACATAACCGGAATCTACGCCCAGTGAAGCAATCACGTATCCGGCGCCTTCTTTTTCCAGCGCGGTTGCCGACGGCTCAAATTCAACGGTATACTCAGCCTGGCCGCCTGCGAATGCAGCGGCGGTGGAACCGAAATCGATACTCTGGTCAATGTTGATGTCAGCCGGGTCAATATCATTTTGCATCAGGATATATTCAAATACCATTTCCGGCATTCCGCCTGCCCGGCCGCCCAGAACATCCTTTCCAATCAGATCAGCCCACTGAAAGTCAGAAATTTCTTCTCTGGCAACAAGGAAGTTGCCGGCCCGCTGCGTCAACTGGGCAAAATTGATAACCGGGTCTTTGGCTCCCTCATTGGCAGTATAGACAGTTGTCTCCGGGCCCATAAAACCGATATCAGCCTCACCGGATATAACGGCGGTCATAACTTTATCTGCTCCAAATCCGCATACGAGATCCAGTTCAATCCCTTCTTCTTCGAAATATCCTTCTTCAATTGCCACGTACATCGGGGCGTAGAAGATGGAATGGGCGACCTCGTTAAGCGTTACCTTTATCGCTTCGGATGTCTCTTTCGTATCCTCTTTATTACCTGCATTTTTTGTATTATCTGCACTTTTGGCATCTTTTGTATTTTCTGATTCCTGTATGCTGGCAGATGGTGCGGTTTCCGTATCTTTATTCCCGCATCCCGCAAGAAATGCAGAAGCGCAGACTGCCGTACACAGGAATAAAGAGCAGAATTTTTTCATGATCTTTTTCATATAAGCCTCCTTAAATCATTCTGGTTTATAATATTACGGCAGGACGAAAAGTGTGAAGCTATAAAAAATATAAATTCAGGAAGCTGTAAAACATGAAAATGAGGGAAGTTATAAAAATTGTGAAACTATAAAAATTTATAAATTTATAAAATGTTTATAAAAATATTTAAAATTTTATAAAACT
>CAZGMH010000047.1:0-6007 GCA_964526765.1 uncultured Eubacterium sp. | reverse complement strand
TATAATGTGCAGGCTTAGTAAAATATTTTTTTGCTGAGTGGTTACCTATTAAAGAAAGTCTAAAGAATTTTTGGAGGAGATTGTGGAAAAAATTTTTAAACTCAAACAAAACGGTACCAATGTGCGCATAGAAATCATCGCAGGTATCACAACATTTATGACCATGGCGTATATAATTGCGCTGAACCCAAATATTCTGGCAGGTGGACAAGATCCTGCTCTGTGGAATGGTGTATTTCTTGCAACCTGTATCGCATCGGCGATTGCTATGTTCTTCATGGCATTCCTGGCAAATAAGCCGTTTGGACTGGCTCCCGGTCTGGGACTGAACAGCTTTTTTGCGGTTGTTGCAGCGAATATTGCCGCAATGGCAGGAACTACTTATCTGGCAGGATTCCAGGCTGCCCTGTGTATTATTTTGATTGAGGGTATTGTATTTATCGTACTTTCATTGCTGAACATCCGTGAGAAGATTGTCGAAGCGATTCCTCTCGGTATCCGCCTTGGTATTTCCCCGGCGATTGGTATGCTGCTCTTAAAGGTTGGTCTTACTACCAGCGTATATGGTGCGGAAGGAAGCTGGGACGTATTAAATGGATTTTTTGGTTCCCTGACCCCGTCCATACTGAAAAACAGCATGGAAGCAGGCGGCGGAAACTACGCGGAAATGATTCTTACGGTCATTACGATGTTTGTAGGTCTGTTTGCTATTATCATCCTTGCGCAGAAAGGCGTGAAAGCGGCCGTTATTCTCGGTATGCTCATTGCATGTATCGTTTATTGGATTGGCGATATCGCTTTTCTTGGCGTAAATCCGTTTGCTTCCCTGGCGGGAGCATCTTTCCTGCCGGCATTTGGCGATATGGTGCAGACGACATTATTTAAATTTGATTTCAGTACATTTATGTCAATCGGATGGTTTACGGCGATTACTCTGGTTATTACCTTCTGTATTATTGATATGTTTGATACGATTGGAACCTTTGTTGGAACCGCGTCCCGTGCAAATATGCTGGACAAGGACGGCAAGATGCCTCAGATGAAAGAAGCTTTGCTGTCTGACGCAATCGGAACCGTGGCAGGCTCCATGACAGGTACTTCTACGGTTACAACATTTGTAGAGTCCTCCTCAGGCGTGGAAGCCGGAGGCCGTACAGGACTGACCGCATTGACGACAGGCGTTTTGTTCCTCGCATGTATATTTATTGCCCCGATTGCAGCAATTATCCCATCAGCAGCGACAGCTTCGGCATTGATTTACGTCGGTATTCTGATGGTTGGCGGATTGAAAAAGGTAAACTTTGATGATATCTGCCAGGTGGTGCCGGTTGCAATCATGTTGATTGTAATGCCGATCAGCGGTTCTATCGGACATGGTATCGGACTTGGAATGATCTGCTATACAGTTATTAAAGTGTTTACGGGAAAGGCAAAGGAAGTTTCTGTTTTGACATACATCATTGCAGCGATTTTCCTTGTGAAGTTCTTCCTTGTTGTTTAAGAAAAAATATATATATATTATCATACAAAAAACGGTGCAGCCTTCTGCGGCTGTGCCGTTTTTGTGACTGGCGCTTGAACCAAATGTTTTGAATGTCATAAATTTACCGTAACGGTTAGGTATTTTTGGTGAACTGTTATGAATTTACCAGTAAAATAGTAGGTTTTTGTCGCAAAAAAATCTTTTTTATGTTATGATAAACCGTGATATTTCCCGGATGGGGATTTAACAGGAGAAATTATGACAATCAGAGAATATTTACAGGAAAATATATTAATTATGGACGGGGCGATGGGCACCTATTACGATGCGCTGAAATCCGAACGGAAACGGATTGCAGAGGAAGGAAACCTGCAGGAACCGGAATTTATAAAAAAGATTCACAGAGAATATCTGGATAGCGGAGCCCGTCTGCTTCGCACAAATACGTTTGCCGTGAATCGTGCAATGCCCCTTTCAAAGGGGATTGAGGGGGAAGAATCCCAGAATGCATATATTCGGACTTTAATCAAATCTGCGTGGCGGGCGGCATCAGAAGCGATTGAGGAAAGCGGATATACGGCGTGGATTGCAGCGGATATCGGCCCGATTGCAGAGTATTTGTTTCTGGAATATGAATATGATGAGAAAGAGGAATATCGTATATTGATTGACGCCTTTTTGGAATGCGGAGCCGATATTTTTGATTTTGAGACTTTCTCGGATATTGCGGTTATAAAATGGGCAGCCTCCTATATAAAAGAGAAGAATCCAGATGCCTTTGTGATAGCCTCCTTTGCCATCAACCGGAACGGCTATACCAGCAGGGGAATCAGCATGAAGCGTTTGTTCCAGGAGGCAGCACAGACAGAACAGATTGACAGTTATGGATGCAATTGTCTGGTGGGAGCGGCTCATATGTGTGAAGTTTTGAAAAATCAGAGCTTTGCGCCGGATAAATATATCCAGGTTTTGCCGAACAGCGGATATCCGCAGATTATGCGGGGAAGGACGATTTACTCGGACAGCGCCTCCTACTATGGAGAAAAAATGCAGGATATTGCCAGATTGGGCGTTAATATTCTGGGCGGATGCTGTGGGACAACGCCGAAGCATATCAAAGCGCTGAGCGATGCCATCGGCGCTCAAAAACCCTATGATAAGAAGGAACCGGAAGATGAGATACCCGGCAATATAGTTGCAAAAGTGCGGAATAATCCTTTTATGGAAAAGCTGGAAAGGGGAGAAAAGGTGATTGCTGTCGAACTGGACCCTCCCTTTGACCAGAATGCGGAAAAGCTTCTGGAGGGGGCGTTCCGGCTTAAGGAGCGGGGCGCGGACATTATTACATTAGCGGATTCCCCGCTGGCGAGAGCCCGGGCGGATTCGGTACTTTTAGCAGGGAAAATTCATGCAATGGTGGATATCCCGGTGATGCCCCATATTGCCTGCCGCGACAGGAACCGGATCAGTATGCACTCCACGCTGTTGGGCGCCCATATTAACGGTATCCGCAATCTGATGATCGTAACCGGGGACCCGGTGCCTACCGGAGACCGTGATAATACAAAAGCAGTATTTGATTTTAATTCCATCCGGTTTATGGATTATGTCAGGGAATTGAATGGAGAGGTGTTTCATCAGGATGCCATTTCTTACGGCGGCGCCCTGAACCAGAACCAGGCAAATCTGGACAAGGTCATTGAACGTATGCAGAAAAAAATTGATGCGGGGGCGTCCTGGTTTATGTCCCAGCCGATTTATTCAGATGAAGAAATAGAAAAAATCCGCGAGATGAAGTCCAGACTGAATACAAAAATTCTTTGCGGCGTCATGCCGTTAGTGAGTTATCGGAATGCATCATTTATCAAAAATGAAATGCCGGGTATTTTTGTGCCGGAATCGGTTGTAGCGCAGTACCGGCCGGATATGAGCCGCAGAGAGGCGGAAGAAGTGGCAAAGCGCATTTCGCTGTCCATTATCAGAAAATTGGACGGGGTGGCGGACGGATTTTACTTTATGACGCCTTTTAACCGTGTGCAGTTAATCTGTGATATTATTGACGGAATGGAGAAGTAAGATAGTATGACCAGAGAACAACTATATTCGTTAATAGGGAAAGGACCTGTGTATCTCGACGGAGCAACCGGAAGTAACCTGCAAAAGGCAGGAATGCCTGCCGGTGTCTGCCCGGAATTGTGGATTCTGGAACATCCCGATACGTTAATAGAACTTCAGCGCGGGTATGTGGAAGCCGGAACGCAGATTTTATATGCCCCCACCTTTTCCGGAAACCGCCTGAAACTGCGGGAGTACGGATTGGAAGAACGGATTTGGGAGATTAACAGCGAACTTGTAAAATTATCCCGAAGGGCTTCCGGAGGAAAAGCTTTTGTCGCCGGAAACCTGACGATGACCGGGGAAAGCCTGGCGCCGATGGGGAAGCTGCAGACAGAAGAATTGATTGATATTTATAAAGAGCAGGTGTCCGTCCTGTGCGAGGCGGGTGTGGATTTGTTTGTGGTGGAGACAATGATGAGCCTTGCGGAGACGCGGGCTGCGGTGCTGGCTATCCGGGAAACCTGCGACCTGCCCATTATGGCGTCCATGACCTTTGCCGGGGACGGAAGAACATTATACGGAACGGACCCGGAGACTGCCCTGGTTGTACTGCAAAGCCTGGGTGCGGATGTTGTCGGTGTGAACTGCTCCACCGGACCGGGAGAGATGACAGATATTGTCAGCAGAATGAAGAAATATGCAAATATTCCGATTATGGCAAAGCCAAATGCCGGGCTTCCGGAACTAATCGACGGCGAGACTGTTTATAATATGGGAGCGGATGAATTTGCTTCCTTTGGCCCTGCCTTAATCGAAGCCGGCGCGGCAATCCTCGGCGGATGCTGCGGAACAACGCCGGAGCACATCGGGAAGCTGGTCCGGGCGACAAGGGATATTAAACTTCTTCCGATTGAACGGATACGTCATAGAGTCCTGGCATCTGAGCGCAAAATACAGGAAATTGACATGGATGGCCCGTTTCTCGTTATCGGTGAGCGCATCAATCCGACGGGAAAGAAGAAACTGCAGGCATCTCTGCGGGAAGGCAGCATGGAAGTCGTTACCGAGATGGCAGAGCAGCAGGAGGAAATGGGAGCGGATATTCTCGACGTGAATATGGGCATGAATGGCATTGATGAGAAAGCCATGATGCTGAAAGCTATTGAGGAGATTACATTGACTACCAGCCTGCCGCTGTGCATTGATTCCAGTCATGTAGATATTATCGAGGCGGCGCTGCGCCGCTATCCGGGGCGGGCGTTGATTAATTCCATCTCCCTGGAAAAAGAAAAATTTGAAAGGCTGCTTCCGATTGCGAAAAAATACGGAGCAATGTTTATCCTGCTTCCTCTTTCTGACGAGGGGCTTCCGAAAAATATTGAGGAAAAGAAGGCGATTATTCATAAGATTCTGGAGCGCGCCCTGGAGCTTGGGCTTCATCGCGAGGATATTGTGGTAGACGGTCTGGTTGCCACCGTGGGGGCGAATAAGCGGGCGGCGATAGAGACTTTGGAGACGATTGCCTACTGTAAACAGGAGCTCGGCCTTGCCACTGTCGGCGGCCTGTCCAATATTTCCTTTGGTCTGCCAAACCGCGGATATGTAAATGGCGCCTTCGTCACAATGGCAATCCAGAACGGACTGACGATGGCAATCGCGAATCCGTCCAGCGATATTATGATGAACCTGGCATATGCCAGCGATTTGCTTCTAAATAAAGATGGCGCAGATTTGCGCTATATCAACCGGATGAGCAATTTCACTGAGACAAAAGCGGTGACAAAGGCTGTCACCCAAAAGCCGAAGGAGAATGAGAAGGAGAAAGGAAAAGAAAAAAAAGGAACCGGCGTGTTTCAGTGCGTGCTGAAGGGCAGCCGGAAAACCATTCTGGATGAGGTAAAACAGGAGCTTTCGGAGGGCAAAGAGCCGGGAGTGATTATCAATGAAGAATTGATTCCGGCAATTAATGAGGTCGGTGATTTGTTTGAAAAGCAGATTTATTTCCTGCCCCAGTTGATTGCCAGCGCCGAGACGATGAAAACTGCAATCGAATATCTGGAGCCAATGTTATCCTCGGATGATGACGGAGGAACAAAGATTACAATTGTGATTGCGACGGTGGAGGGTGATATCCATGACATCGGCAAGAATCTTGTGGCGCTCATGCTGAAAAATTATGGCTACCGGGTCGTTGATCTCGGAAAAGATGTTCCGAAAGAAGTTATCGTACAGGCGGCGATTGATGAGAAAGCGGATATTATTGCGCTTTCCGCCCTGATGACTACGACCATGATGCGCATGAAAGATGTCGTGGAGCTGGTGAAGGAAAAAAATCTGGATACAAAGGTTATCATCGGAGGCGCGGTTATCACCCAGAGTTTTGCCGATGAAATCGGCGCTGACGGTTATTCCAAGGACGCTGCCGAGGCCGTGAAACTGGTGCAGAGGCTTTGCGGATAAATATGT
>CAZGMH010000046.1:0-12974 GCA_964526765.1 uncultured Eubacterium sp. | reverse complement strand
CATATCTCCTTCTTTATAATAATCTTTTCTATTCTGCAAATTCTCTCCTGCTTCTCTCCAATGCGCCGGCAATTACCGCATCCATATCGTAATACTTATATTCCCCCAGACGGCCGCCGAAAATCACCTTTTCCTCGCCATCCGCCAGTTTTCTGTACTCCGCATATAATTTACTGTTTTTCTCATCATTTACCGGATAATACGGCTCGTCTCCCGGTTTCCACTCTGAAGAATACTCCCGGCTGATCACAGTCTTAGGCTGGGTTCCGAACTCAAACCATTTGTGTTCAATAATTCTGGTCCAGGGCGTCTCGCTGTCCGTATAATTCACCGCCGCATTCCCCTGGAAATTAGGTATATCCAGCGCTTCTGTCTCGAAACGGATGGAACGGTATTCCAGCGCTCCCAGGCAATAATTAAAATATGCGTCAATCGGTCCCGTATAGATAATCTTCTGCGCGGTCTGGTCCCACCGGGATTTGTTTTCCAGGTAATCTTCCCCGAGCCTGACTTCTATCCCCTCCAGCATATTTCCAACCATATTCGTATAGCCGCCTATCGGTATCCCCTGATAAAGCGCATTAAAATAGTTATTATCGAAGGTCATGCGGACAGGCAGCCGTTTGATAATAAAAGCCGGAAGCTCATCGCACGGCCTCCCCCACTGCTTCTGGGTATAGCCTTTCACCAGCTTTTCATAAATATCCGTGCCGACCAGGCTGATTGCCTGTTCCTCGAGATTCTTCGGTTCGGTAATGCCTGCCGCCCGTCTCTGCTCCCTGATTTTCGCAGCCGCTTCCGCCGGCGTCGTCACTCCCCACATCTGGTAAAAAGTGTACATATTAAAGGGGAGGGAATAGAGCTCGCCGTGATAATTTGCCACCGGCGAATTCGTAAAACGGTTAAACTTCGCAAAGCGGTTCACATACTCCCAAACCTCATCATCATTTGTATGAAAAATGTGCGCGCCATATTTGTGCACATTAATACCCTCTATTTCCTCCGTATAAACATTTCCGGCAATATTCGGACGCCTGTCGAGCACAAGCGCCGATTTCCCATGCTCTTTTGCCTGCTGTGCAAACACAGAACCATACAGGCCGGCTCCCACTATCAGATAATCATACATCGTTTTTTTCTTCCTCTTAATTTTTTCAAAATAACTGCCACGACCAATGCGCATACGAGCATAATCGCTTCATATCTGATGCGGCATGTCAGGCAGCCCAGGGTATTCATGATCTTACGCACCATAACATGACTCAGGTACAGTTCAAGGGAATAATCTCCCAACCAGTTCAATATTTTTAACACCGGACCGCCCTTTGCCCGGAGCGCAAAGATTTCAAACATCACCGCCAGCAAAATCATAACACATATATAGAACAATCCTCTCACATATCTTGTTATGATAACCTGCTCATTCTGTGCCAGGGGCAGCAGCAAAAAGGAAAACAGGATAATCCCAAATACACCATAGGACATCTTACGCTTTTCATATACAGCCCGACCCGCCGCGCTGCCTGCAATAAACGGCGTAAACCGCAAAAGAGCAATATTGACATTCGAAAAGAAGTCCGGGGCGTACAGCTTCAATATAACTGCCAGCACGGTAACGAAAGTTACCATTGTCAGCGCCCTCATATGACACGTCTCCATGTCCGGCGCCCCATCCATCAGCCGGAAAATATACGGAAAAATCAGGTAACATACGCAGATCATTCCGATATACCAGAACCAGCCGGTCCCCTCCGTAAAAAAGCTGACAAAAAACAAATCCGAAACATACTGCGCCGCTCCTCTTTGCGAATGTATCAGGTCCAGGAAAAACCACGCCGGAACTGCGATGATAAAATACGGAATGAGGATTTTCTTAAACCGTTTTTTAAAGAACTCCGCCATGCCGGCGTTTTTCTTCATTGAAAAATACAACCCTATCCCGGACAGAAACAGGAAACCGTCTACGCCCGCGCTGCCGACATACTGCTGATACCAGATATTAAAACCGCTGTAATGCATATCATATATCCGGCAGCCCTCCCCAAAATGAAAAAATATAATGGCAAGGATGGAAATCCCCATCAGCGCGCTGCGGTATGTTGACAGACATTCCCAGGATATCTGTCTCTTCTCGTTTTGTCTTTTCAGTCCATTCATCTTCCTGCATCCCTTTTTTTCAGTTCATCCATGCTGCTGTTTTAATCCGTTTCTGCCATAGCGAAACGGGATTCATATAATACTCCTGTTTTTTCAAGACTCGCCCGCGAGTCCTGGCGCGGGATTCGGGTCAGCTTTGCTGATATATTTGTCCTGATATTCCAGCATAATTTTATAAATACGTTCACAGTTCTTTCTGTCCCTGTAATAGAAAAAGTCATCCGCCCGTTTTACATACTCTTCCTTCATTTTACATCCGTTTTTCATATATTCGCAGAGAAGACCGATCAGTTCGTCATTGTCATGACAGATTTCGCCGAACGCCATCGTATCATAGAAAAAGGTTCCCTCCTCATAATGCTGCGGAATATCTTTGTGATGCAGATATACCAACGGTTTTCTCATATAGGCAAAATCGAACTGGATTCCGGAGAAATCCGTCACCATCAGGCTGGATTCACAGAACATTTTTTCGTAACTCATATCTCCGACAGCCGGAACCACATCCACAAAATCATTTTTGTCAAAATCCTCTGCCTGGGCGCTGACGATCGGATGCAGCACATATTTAATCTTATACCCGTATTTCCGGGCGGCTTCAATCAGACGCTCATCATTGATCAGCGAGTTAAATACCTTAAAGTATGTGCTCTCCCGAAACAGCGGATTGTAATCTCTCTGCTCGCCCTCATTGGTCCTGACGGGCGCCGCCGCCTGCATTCTCCAGGTCGGACTGATCATAATCTGTTTTTTATCATCATTTACCAGACCGTCATAACGGGGAACGCCTGTCAGCTTTAAGGCATCATATCCCACATAATCATAAACCGGCCGGGAAAGATTTTCAATCTCATATTGCGACGCGCAGAAATATAACCGCGTATTATCCCTCAGACGGTTTTGGGCTACCGCAATCTTCTGTACGGACATTCCATGCTGTACACAGCATACATGAAAATCTGTCAGGTCGCGCACATAGCGGGAGTTGTGCATTCCAAAATTATTGAAAGCAAACACCGTAGAGTTCGATATGACCATCATATCCGCCATAAGGAATACAAGACGATGCTTAACGCTTCCCCTTACCAGCGGCTTAAACCCGTCTTTTTTCAGGCGGGCATAATCCGCAGATTTTTTATCCACAAGATAATAGTGCTGAATGTTATTATCCTGCCTGCTGGCATAGCGGTACAAATATTCCGCGGAATCTCCGGCTTTGTAAATTTTATCCAGATACATCCAGATTGGTCTGCGCTTCATAAAGGGCTTCATAAAAAAGTAAACCTTACGGATTGCAAGAAAGAGCCAGGCTTTCTTTTCCATCTTCAAAAACATTTCCAGGGAAAGCTTTCTCTCCTGCTTTCTCTGCTCCCCCGGACGGACAGCCGAAAATTTCAGACCCACGCCGTCCTTTATCACCATATAGCGCCGCCCGTCGCCGAAACACCAATAACTGTTATCAAAGGCGTCGCTCATCCTGCTGAAATGGGATTCGTAGGAAAACTGGATTTCCGTCAGTTCTCCGTCTATCTTTGCCATACAGTACAAATGTACGTCTTTCACATCCTCCATGGGCAGCGACACATGGAAAGAATGCGATTTATAGATGCTGACGCCAAATACTTTTGTCAGCGCATACCGCTCATTGTACTGCAGTTTGTATTTTTTTTCGCCAAACAGAAAATACACCTCTTCTGCCATGGAAAACAGGATCGGATGCACGGCGCCGTCCACTTCCAGCCTGCCGTCCCGGTAATCCATCAACAGAATATTGGTTTTCAGATTGCTGATGCGGTTAAAAACGGTTTCCGCACTGGAATAGTACGGTTCGCCTGAAAGATAGCTTTTCCGGAAGCGAAAATCTTCTCCATGTTTCAGGATACCGTAAATCCATTTCATCGAGTCCGCAACAATACACTCCGGCGCTTTCCGGCAGTTAAAAATAATCCTGTCGTCCAGAAACTGCAGCGTCTGCCCGATCAGCTTCAGGCACTCCGTTTCCCTGCCTGCTTCAATCACATGCTTATTTTTGTTATTCAAATTGCTCTCTATCCTGTTTCGGATGGTAAACATCACATGGTACTGGATAAACTGAGGAATTTCACCGTATGTTTCTTTTATACCGGTCAAAAACGGGATCCAGAAATCCGTGAAGGACTGTCCATACCACGCCGGTTCATAAATTCCCTTATAGAAAGTATCGTCGCCCTCCCTCTCCTGCGCGCTGAAATACCGGCAGGCGGGAAAATACAACACTTTCATTTCTTTTGCGCAGACAGTAAGAAAAAAGTCCCGCTCCGCTTCCAGACCCAGTTCCGGGTGAAATTCATATTCCCTGAACAGGTCCGCTTTTATAAACGTCCCCCCAAAATAGAAGGGATAATACCCGATATCCTCACGCAGGTTAAGACGGCAGACCTCCCGCTCCGGTATTTCTCCCGAAAAAGCGCCCGGCTCTCCATCCGGCATGGTTTTCTGCATCATGGCGAGCCCGTATTCCGGATATTTGCGCAGTCCGTCCAGCGCTTTTGCCGCAGCGCCCGGCTCCCACACGTCGCCGCCATACATCTGCGTAACATAATCGCCCGTAACCTTACTTGCGGCGTCCTGATATATGCGGCATTCGTCCGCAAAAGCGGCGTCCTGATATAAGCGGCATCCGCCCGCAAAAGCGGCATCCTGATACACACGGCATCCGCCCGCGAAAGCGGCGGGTTCCTGCACGGTGGGTTCAACCTGCCCGGAAAACGGATCTGCATCCGGGTATCCCCCCTCTGCCGCCCCATAGGCCAGCAATTGAACCTGCGCGTCTATCCCGGTTAATTCCCTTTTCAGGAAAGATAATGTCTTACTGTTTTCTTCCTCTTTCCCGGATAATATCAAAATAATCGATAATTTCATCTTTGCTCCTTCATATTACACAAAACCTGTCTTTGGGAAGAATCCAAATCTTCCCTGAGCCACACCCGCAAACCGTGGCTTACTCTTTTTTCCTCCGGCGGCAAAGTCATATAATCCCCGTAAATTCCGGTAAGATAACTGTCCCAGCATCCCGGAGCACAAAATGTGCGCCCCTCAAATTCCACCTGTGCAAAATCTGTGACTTCCTCTCTCAGACATCGCTCTCCAAGTCCGTAAATCCCATAAGTGACCGCTCCCACATAGCGGCTGCTGTCATACTTATAAGTCTGCGCGAAGCGATCAAGCTTTTTTAAAATACGGGAAGTTCCCACACTTCTGGCAATCAGGATCATCGGGATTTTCAGGACTTTTCTCGCCGCAGTCTTTCCTTCTCCGGGCTTTGCCCGCGCCTCTTTGTTCAGGAAACGCAAAAAAGCCGCATATTTCACGACCCTTTCTGACTGCCGTTTATCCTCCGGCCATCCGTCCTGCGGAAAAATATCCAGTACCAGCCGCAAAATCTGTGCGGCTTCATCGATAAATTCTGATGAGGACCGCTCTACTCTTGTATTTTTATGGCACATTTCAGCAAAGGGAAGCGTAAAATTCCCGTCTTTTGCCGAAACAACCTCATATTCTGTTCCAACCGGTTCTGTCTTCACCAATTCCAGGAATCTCTCATAGTCCGGTCTGGGCATCCCCACATCAATATCGTCATCCCAGGGAATGAATCCCTTATGGCGCACCGCTCCCAGCAATGTCCCTCCGACCAGATAATATCTGAGCGTATGCCTGCCGCAATAATCGGCAAATGCAGCGAGCATATCCGCTAACAGCCGGTGTATTTCCTGACCTTCCAGCAGCCTTTCCTGCCGTCCGGCAGCTTTTTTTCCATTCCCCGGCGCACAAAATCTATCCGCTTCTTTTTGGGTATGATTTGCAGGATATTCCCGTGTATAGATACGCGTTTCCATTTACAACCCCTGCTCCCGGAAGCTTCTGACAAGGCGTTCATACATTTCCGGCAGATCATACATTGGTTTCCATCCTAAAGCCATCAGCTTGTCCGCATTTAAATGCATAGCGACGTCCGGCGCGTACCCATAGACATAAGCGTCCTTTGGAATATCAAAAACGACTTTTATCCTTCCGCCTGCCAGTTTTTCTGCGACCATCAGAGCCATATCCTTTATCTTTATTGTAGTGGCGGGATTTGCCGCCGTATATACCTCCCCGGTGTTCCCCGACAATAACACGGTCAGGATCCCGGCTACCGCATCAGCCGTATAGCAATAATTCCCGGTAGATTCCCCTTTTGTATGGAGAACAATATCCGTACCTGCCATTGCGCTTTTTGCGAACTGCGCAAACACCCTGCCTTCCTCCTTCGAGACACCCGCCCCGAAGGTCTGTGCCAGCCGGACCACCTTCACGGGCACCTGATATTCATATGCATAAGATGCGCACAGCGCTTCACACATCCTCTTGCTCTCGGAATAACAGCTTCGGACGTTCATGACGTCAATATAACCCAAATCTTCTTCCTTTACGCTTTCCAGCTTCGGGTCTGTAATACCGAAAGCCTCCATAGAGGAAATATAGACCATGCCCTTTACCTTTTTATCCTTTGCAAGTCTGAGCAAATGCTCCGTCCCTCTGATCGCTGTCAAAATTGTTTCCACCGGTTTCGTGACAAAAGTTTTGGAAGCGGTGACGCTGGCTCCGTGGATAATATAATCAACTTCTTCCTCCAAATCCAGGGGAGCTAACACATCCCCTTTCACCAGCTTTATATCCTCTCTGTCCAGCAGATTCCCGAAAACCTTTCCTGCCTTTTCTTCATTTCTCACAAGGGGCAGAATTGTCATTCCGAGTTTATGGCGGCGGTTACAGCAGGCAAGCGCTTTCACTGCCATAGAGCCGACAAGCCCGGTTGCCCCGGTAATCATCACAGATGCTCCCCGCAGCCTGTCAAATTCAAGCGTTCTTCCGGACAGAGCCTCCAGGTCTTCCTGAAGAACTTTATCAGAAGGGCTTTCCAACATATCATTCACCTTAATCATCACTTTCATTCCTTCCTGCGCCGATTATCCGCTTCGTGCGCTGCATCTATAGCAAACGGCAAAAATATTTGCCGTTTGCTATAGTCCCTCCGGGGGATGCGCACGATTTTTGCAAGGAAGATTCTGTGCAAATGCACAGCAAAAACCGGCGCTGGTAACGTCATAAAGAAAAAATTTATGACGTTACCTATAACAATCCCTGTGCCTTTTTGCATCCAGCCGGTTTGTAAGTCCGAGCCCGAATGCCTGCTCATTTTCCTTATACTGCAATAACGCGCGGTACATATAGACGTCCTCCGGGGTCGTCACTTTGATATTTCCCCGGTTTCCCGGAACCATGTGAACCTCCTGCCCCAGGCTTTTAAATATCGTGCAGGCATCCACCATATTTTCATACCGTTCTTCTCTCGCCCTGATTTTGTCATGGGCTGCAATAATATCTTTCAAATAAAAACTCTGGGGCGCCTGCGCACAGAAAGTCTCTTTTCTATAAGGAACACTGTCCACCTTTTCCCCATCCCGGCTGAGCAGTACCGTCTCATAACATGCCGTACAGGTGATGGCGCTGCCATTTTCCCGCACGCTCCTGATATTGTCCGAAATCACATCATAGGATACAAAGGGGCGGACTCCGTCATGCAGCAGGACAATCGAGTCCTCCGGGTTTTCGCCCTGCGCTCTTTTCAATGCATTATAAATCGAATCCTGCGCAGTCTCTCCCCCGGGGATTACGTCAGCCACTTTTTTCAGCCGATATTCCTCCGCCAGTTCTTTCATATAGGAAATATAATCTGCCAGCACGGAAATATATATTTTATCAATCTCTTTATGATATTGGAATAACTGTAATGTGTGGATAATAATCGGTTTGCCGTTAATCTCAAGAAACTGCTTCGGCACCCCGGCGCCCATCCGCACCCCGCTTCCTCCCGCAAAAATAATTGCTATATTCATCTTAAATTCTCCTCTCGAACCTTGTATCTCATCACTTCTCCGGCAGTGAAAAAGCCTTCAATGCATGGCGCTCCCTCTCGCTCTCTTCTGGAATCCGCATATAATCTCCATACATTTGTTTTAAGTAACATTCCATCTGTGCCATGCCAAAATACTGCCTGTCCTCAAATGCAACCAGCCTGGGCGGAAATATCCAGTTCCTTGGATAAAGCTCGCCCCAAAAATGCTTTCCGCCGGTAGGAATCGATACACACTCCGTCTGTTCATCCCGATTGTGCTTCAACACTTTTTCTGTCCATAATAACCATCTGCGGAATGAAATCATACAAAATGGCAGCGCAAGTCCCGCTTTTGTCCTGATTGCATGTACTGCCTCCGATGACTCCCCTGCCATTTCAAGTAATTGCTCTTTTTTTCCCCGAATCCGCATACAGGAACAAATAAACTGCATACCGTCCGCCATAAGGCCCTGCCATTTCCTGCGCAGCTTTGCGTCATACACATTCTCAACGGGAAATATATCGATAAAAACTCCTGCTTTCTGTGGTTCCGGCTCCAGAAATTCACAAAAAACGCTGTCTTTCAGCCGCACCTTCATAAAGTTCAGGTCATATTTTTCGCAGGATGTGATTTCCTGCACATAATATCTGTCCCCATGCTCAGCGCAAAAACAATCCCGAAACCTGTCATAATCTTTCCGCGGCATACAGATATCCATATCGTCATCCCACGGGATAAACCCGCCATGACGGACCGCCCCCAGCGCGCATCCGCCGCTTAAAGCATAAGTCAGCCTGTTTTTTTTGCATACCCCATGAATATCATCCATAATTGCCAGCAGCACATGCTGCACAGCCTCCACTTCCTCCTGGGAAAGCATATGGATATCTTTATTATCAAGCGCCATTCTTTTAAAAAGGCTATAAGTTGACAGTTTTGCGCTCATCCCGGTCCCTACTTCATAAATTCCTTATATTTCTTTAACACTTCTTTCGGCTCTCCCAGCATTTTGATTTCCCCGTCATGCAGCCACATCACCTGCGTACAGAGTTCCTGCAGGGTACTGATACTGTGGGATACGATTACAACCGTGCGGTTTTTATCGTTGATCAGCGATTTCATTTTTGCCAGGCTTTTTTTGCGGAAATGCTCATCGCCAACGCTCAAAACCTCATCAATCAGCATGATTTCTGTCTCTAACACGGCTGTCACAGAGAACGCAAGCTTGGAATACATACCGCTGGAATAGGTTCTCACCGGTTTGTCGATAAAATCTCCCAGCTCGGAAAATTCAATGATCTCATCCATTTTTTCCCTGACGTATTCTTTGGAAAATCCAAGCAGCATACCGGAAAGGACAATATTTTCACGGCCGGACAGATTTTTGTTAAATCCCACGCCGATGGACAGCAGGGATACGCTGTGCCCATGCAGATCGATGCTTCCCTCATTTGCGGCAAAAATCCCGCCGATCGCTTTCAGCATCGTGGATTTCCCGCTCCCGTTCTTGCCGATGATTCCGAGGATTTCCCCTTTTTCCAGTGAAAAGCTTACATGCTTTACCGCTTCAAAATCCTCTTTTTCGCTTTTCTTTCCCCGAAGCAGCATTTTCTTGATGGAATAGCTGCCCAGTGATTTATATCTAATACAAAGATTATTTACTTCAATCGCTATCTCGCCCATCAGATCACCTTTACATACGTATTCTCATTTTCATAAATCACCCTGATACCAATCGCTGAAAAGACCAGACCGATGACAAACCAGACGGCAATATATTTCACATCCGGCATGGTCCCATACAAAAGCGCGTCCCGCATCGCGGTGATAACGCTTGCCATCGGATTTATATGTCCGATCAGGGCCGCAACGGTTTCGCCAAAGGCTGCCGCCGCCCTCGTTTCGAGACTGTAGAAAACACCCGTGAGATAAAACAGCATCCGAAGGAAAATCCGAACCACATTTGACAGGTCGTCCACATAAACGCCAAAATGCAGCAAAAATGCGCACACGGCAAAGGTAAACAGAAACATGGTCAGCAGAATCGGAACCATCCACAAAATATTCCAGGTGAAAGTCACTCCCGTCACGAGCATCATGGCAAACAGGATGATAAACGCAATCATCAGCTTAAAGGCATTTACATACAGCTTGACCAAAAGGAGCATATATTTGGGAATATATACTTTTGACACGATCGCTTTATTATTTCGGATAATTTTCACGCTGGACAAAAGCATCCTGTTAAAGAAATCCCACATCGTGATGCCAATATATACAAACACATTAAAATGCGGTTCTTTAGAGCCAAAAAAAATGCCGAATACCAACGAATAAATAAACATAAAACAAATTGGCTCTATAATCCACCAAAGCCAATTCAGATATGAATTGGCTACCTCGGATTTCAGTTCCGTCTGTCCGGCATATATAACATATTTATAATATTTCCTGATATCTTTCAAAAATCGTTTCATAATTCCTCACTCCACCGGAAAACGGAATATTTCTATGTAACTTTAAAATCCCTGACTATACCTCTTCCCCAAAAATTTCGCGCCAAGAAAACTTAAAATTTTTTTCACCCAACGGACTTTTCCCAACACTACAAACGGAAGTTCTTCATAGCGCAGACCGTTTTTTTCAATCCATACATTCAGAAGGATTTCCCCTACTCTGCCCACATATCTCGACTGGAACGCATCATAACCGGAAGAATCCACACGTTTCTCCAGCTCCTCAAGGATTGGAAATAACCAGGAACAATATGCATCCAGCTTGTCCCTGCCCATGATCAACATATTAAACATATGCGCAGTTTTCCCATCCATAATCTGATTGTACGCCGTCAGATAGTCCGGGCAGATATCCGCAATAATTTCTTTTGTGATATCCAGGTGCTCTTTGTAGTGAGTATGGGCATAGTGGGAGTAAATATTCTCAATCAGATAATTTCTTTTTCTGGGCAGAATGATATCCGCCCGACGAAGCAGTTTTTCCAGATATTCCCGATCCGGCAGTTTACTGTCGGTATTCCATTTTCGGAAAAACGTGCCGGGTTTCACAAAACGACGTCTGTAATGCATCAGCCCGTAATAATCGGCGTCTACATTTTTCCAGAGCCAATAGAGCCCGGTGAGTTCACAATAATATGGATTTTTTGAGGAAATATTCTCTCCCGTGTCATCACGTACATAGCCAATATCCGGTTTGCCTGCCGCCCCCACCTGTAACGGCAAATATATGTCCGAATCGAGCATCCGGTATTTTATATGCGTTGCAATAATAATTTTTATATCCACCGTATTATTCCGCTCCTCTTTTTGCAAAAACAACCCGAAACGTTTTCAGGATAATCTTAAAATCCAGTTTCAGACTCCAGTTCTCTATATAGTATGCATCCAGACGAACAATTTCTTCGAAATCTGTAATATTGCTTCTCCCGCTCACCTGCCACATACCGGTCAATCCCGGTTTCATGCTCAGGCGTACCTTGTGATGCAGGTCATAGGTTTCAAATTCATCCACTGTCGGAGGCCTCGTCCCAACCAGGCTCATATCGCCCCGCAGGATATTGTAAAACTGTGGAAATTCATCAATACTTGTCCGACGGATAAAATTTCCAATCCCTTTTCCATCCCCCTTTTCATTACCAATAATCCGGGGATCGTTATCTATTTTGAACACGCTGCCTTTCATCTTATTCTGCTTTTGCAGCTTCGCTTTCCGGGCGTCCGCATCAGGATACATGGAACGGAACTTGTACATCTTAAAACGCCTCCCGTTCTTTCCCACCCTTTCCTGCGCGTATAAAATTTTCCCCGGAGAAGCCCTGTAAATAAAAGGACCTACTGCCACAAACAAAATTCCGGTAATTGCGCATCCCACCAGACCTGCCAGTATATCTGTCAGGCGCTTCAGCGTCATCGGTACATTGCTCGCCGTATTAATGCTTGTCGTCAGGAAAGTATAGCCTCCGATACGCTCGATATTGCGGTTCGGCAATTCGTCGTCCACGTAATCCAGGGCGATATGCACGACTACCCCCATCTGCAGAAGCGTCCAGATCAGTTCATCTACTTCTTTGGAATCCCGGGGCAGGTTAATCATAACCTCATCCACCACCTGCGTACGGACAAATTCCAGAAGGTCATCTCTGCCGCATACTACCGAACTGCGCTCCACCTTCTGCCCTTTCATATCCTTATCCAGAATAGCCAGACCGCAAAGGTTGAAGCCATTATAAAGACGGCTGCTGAACTTCTTCAGCATCCTTCCCGCATACTCTTCTGTGGTAATAACCAGAATATAGGACTGGTTTTTCCCTTTGCAGAGCTGCTTTCGGATAATCCGTTTCCATCCGATCCTTGCGCACAGCATAAAGATCACGCTGAGTATGATCGCCATGGAAAAGACCGTTCTCGAAAGCAGATCGATCTGTTTTGTCATATAGAGATATCCCATGGAGATTACCCATATGACAAAATTATGCACCAGTACGGATTCAATTTCTTTAAATACGCTTCGTTTCAGGATGTTTTTGTATGTGGTGAACAGCAAAACATAACAGATATCCAAAACTATCAGCAATATATTCAGATGTACATATAAATCTATCTGTGTAAACGCCCATAATCCATGGTGCCGGAAGAAATGGGCCAACAGGTAAGCCGCCTGAATACAGATAAGATCAATGATCATAAAATCAAGATGCTTCAGCCAGCCTTTCTTTCTTTTTCGATTCATGTCATTCCTCGCTTTCGGGCATTCGCCCTCCGCCGCACTCCCGCTTCTCGCAATGCACGCTCGAAAACCTCCGGTTTCCTCGCTTTCGGGCATTCGCCCTCCGTGTAAATCCAGATAAGGCGACTCTTATGTGCAAGCACAACGCTTCGCCTT
>CAZGMH010000045.1:0-13001 GCA_964526765.1 uncultured Eubacterium sp. | reverse complement strand
GAAGAATCTCCTATTCTTCCTCAACGCCGGGCGAGCGCCCGCAGCGAAAAAATCGGAAAGGAGCTTTTATGAAAATAATTTTTATGGGAACCCCGGATTTTTCAGTGGGGACTTTACATGCGCTGGTCCAGGCGGGACATGAGGTGGCGCTTGCCGTGACCCAGCCGGATAAACCGAAAGGACGCGGCAAGGCGATGCAGTTCCCGCCGGTAAAAGAAGCGGCGCTGGCGCTTGGAATAGAAGTTTATCAGCCGCGCCGTGTCAGAGAGCCGGAATGCATTGAGTTTTTGAAACAGTACAAACCGGATATTATCGTTGTCGTTGCCTTTGGACAGATTTTGCCGAAAGAGATACTTGAAATGCCGAAATACGGATGTGTGAACGTACACGCGTCCCTTCTCCCGAAGTACCGCGGCGCGGCTCCGATCCAGTGGGCGGTGATAAACGGGGAAAAAATTTCCGGCGTTACAACGATGCGTATGGACGAGGGGCTGGACACCGGGGATATGATCATGAAGGAAGAAGTTGTACTCGATGAAAAAGAGACAGGCGGCAGCCTGTTTGATAAATTGAGCGGCGTCGGCGCAAAATTATGTGTAAAAACGCTCGCGGCAATTGAGGACGGTACGGCAGTTTATACGAAGCAGGACCATAATGCGGCGACAATGACCCGGATAATAAAAAAACAGTTTGGCCTGATTGACTGGAAAATGCCGGCAAGAGACCTGGAATGTCTGATTCGTGGTTTAAATCCGTGGCCAAGCGCATATACTATAGTTCATGGAAAGACATTAAAAATATGGGATGCGGACGTTTTGGATGAAAATTCAGGGAAGCCTGCGGGTACCGTTGTCAAAGTAACCGGAAATACGGTTCAGGTACAGACAAAGGAGGGTATCCTGGTTCTGAATGAGGTTCAGCTTGAGGGCAGGAAGCGGATGGCGTGCGATGCATTTCTCAGGGGATATCAGGTAGAATCCGGGACAGTGTTGGGATAAAAAAGATACCTGTTGAAGCATACGGCGGAAAGGAGAGTGGCGATATGCCTTTTGGATATGGATTTTTCTGGATGGATTATACTTATATACTGGTCATTATCGGAGCGGTTATTTGCCTGATTGCCTCCGGGCGGATGAACAGCACATTTAACCGCTATATGCGGGTGCGCAGTATGTCCGGCATGACCGGCGCGGAAGCTGCGGAGAGGATTTTGCGGAATGCCGGCATCTATGATGTGCGCGTAGTTCATATCCAGGGACGGCTGACCGATCATTATGATCCGCGAAATAAGACGCTGGGTCTGTCGGACAGTGTGTACGGTTCTTCTTCCGTGGCGGCGGTCGGCGTGGCGGCTCATGAGTGCGGCCATGCGATTCAGCATGATAAGGGATATGTGCCGCTGCGGGTCAGGGGGGCGCTGGTTCCGGCGGCAAATTTTGGCTCAAACCTGGCGTGGCCGCTGATCGTGATTGGCTTGATTTTCTATGGAAATTTCGGCAGCCTGTTGATTCAGATTGGAATTATCCTGTTTTCCCTTGCGGTTCTGTTTCAGCTTGTGACCCTTCCTGTGGAATTCAATGCTTCCCACCGGGCATTAAAGGAACTGGAACGCACCGGAATCCTGGGAAATGGAGAAATAAAGGATACAGGAAAAGTATTGCGCGCCGCCGCAATGACATATGTGGCAAGCGCTGCGGCTATTATTCTGCAGCTGCTGCGGCTGCTCATCCTGTTTGGAGGAAGACGAAGGGATGACTGAACAGGTAAATACGAGGAATCTGGCAGTAGACATTTTGCTGGCAGTGACGAGAGACGGTGAATTTTCCCATCTTGCGATTCGAAATGTGCTGGATAAATACCGTTATCTGCCGAAGCAGGACCGGGCGTTTATTACCCGGCTGTCCGGGGGCACATTAGAGCGGATGATAGAGCTGGACTATATCATTAACCGGTTTTCAAAGACAAAAGTCAATAAAATGAAGCCGGTTATCCGGGCAATTTTAAGAAGCGGCGTTTACCAGTTGAAATATATGGATTCCGTGCCGGATTCCGCCGCCTGCAACGAGGCGGTGAAGCTGGCGGCAAAACGCGGTTTTTCGGGTCTCAAAGGATTTGTAAACGGCGTGATGCGGAGCATTGCAAGAAATATCAACGATATTGCCTGGCCGGATAGCAGGACAGAGCCAGTCAGGGCTTTGTCTGTCCGTTATTCCATGCCGGAATGGCTGGTGGAACGCTTTGTAAACCAGTACGGCAGGGAACGCTGTATACATATTCTGGAGGCATTTTTAGAAAAACGCCCTACATCAGTCAGGGTGGACACGGACCGGATTTCCACAAAGGAGCTTCGGGAATCCCTGGAAAATCAGGGCGTGTCTGTGACAGAAAATAAAATGCTTGATTTCGCATTGGAATTATCCGGTTACGAGACGCTGGACGGGATAGCGGAATTTGAACAGGGACTTTTTTATGTGCAGGATACGGCTTCTATGATAGCCGTGGAGACGGCAGACCCAAAGGAGGGAGATTTCATTCTGGATGTCTGTGCGGCTCCCGGCGGCAAAAGCATTCACCTTGCAAAAAAAATGCGGGGAACCGGGATGGTGGAGGCAAGAGACCTGACCGGTTACAAGGTGGCCCTGATTGAAGAAAACATAGAGCGGTGCGGCGTGACAAATATGCGGACAAAAGTTTGGGACGCCCTGAGATTTGATCCGCAGATGGAGGGGGCGGCAGATATCGTTATCGCCGATCTCCCCTGTTCAGGGTTGGGCGTAATCGGGACAAAGACGGATATCAAATATAATGCCTCGGAAGAAAAAATCCGGGAATTGGCGGCATTGCAGAAAAAAATGTTGGATACGGTCAGCCGGTATGTGAAGCCGGGAGGGGTTCTGATGTACAGTACGTGTACGATGACGCCGGAGGAAAACGAGGAAAATGTGGCATATTTTACTGTCCGTCACCCGGAATTTGAGTTGGAGTCAATGCGCCGCCTTTTGCCGGATGAGGGATGCGACGGATTTTTTATTGCCAGAATAAAAAAGAAGTAAGAAGAGAATTACATGGAAAAGACAGATATCAAATCACTGAATATGGAGCAGTTGGAGGACTGGATACAGCAGGCAGGGGAAAAGAAATTCCGGGCAAAACAGATTTATCAATGGATGCATGTAAAAATGGCAGATTCCGTGGACGGAATGACGAATATACCTGCAAAGCTCCGGGAACAGATAAAGGAAACCTGCGTTTTTACGGTTTTACATAAAGTAACGGTGCAGGAGTCGGCCCTGGACGGGACGAGGAAATATTTATTCGAACTGTCAGACGGAAATATGGTGGAGAGCGTTCTGATGCGGTATAAGCATGGCAATTCCGTCTGTATTTCCTCCCAGGTCGGATGCAGGATGGGCTGCCGGTTTTGCGCCTCCACACTGGATGGGCTTGTGAGAAATCTGACCCCGGCGGAGATGCTGGAGCAGATATACCGCATCAGCGCGGATACGGGGGAACGTGTATCCAATGTGGTAGTGATGGGAACGGGAGAGCCGCTGGATAATTACGGGAATCTGCTTGTATTCATACGGATGCTGACCGATGAATATGGATTAAATATCAGTCAGCGGAACCTGACCGTCTCCACCTGCGGGATTGTCCCGAAAATACGTGAGCTGGCGGAGGAAAAGCTTCAGATAACGCTGGCGCTTTCCCTGCACGCATCGAGCCAGGAAAAACGCCGGGAATTGATGCCTGTGGCAAAAGCTTATGATATTCGGGAAGCAGTCGACGCCTGCCGTTATTATTTTGAGCAGACCGGGAGGAGAATTACCTTTGAGTACAGCCTGGTGTCAGGGGTGAATGATACCGGGGAGGATGCAAAGAAGCTTGCACAATTGATCAGCGGCATAAATTGCCATGTAAACCTGATTCCCGTCAATCCGATAAAAGAGAGGGATTTTGTACAGCCGGATACAAAGGCGGTGCGGGAATTTAAAAATAAGCTTGAAAAATGTGGAATAAATGTTACTATTAGAAGAGAAATGGGTCGGGATATTGACGGCGCCTGCGGGCAGCTGCGCAAACGATTTACAGAAAGGCAGGACTCTTAGAAGATGAAAATTAGTTCCCTTACAGACATCGGGGTAATGAGGGAAATGAACCAGGACTACCTGTACTCCTCCGAGGAAGCCGTGGGAAGATTGAAAAATCTTTTCCTTGTGGCGGATGGAATGGGCGGTCATAAGGCTGGGGAATTTGCCTCCCGGTATGCTGTAGAGACAATTGTGGATACGGCGCGAAAAAGTGAAAAGAAAGATACGGTTGGTATTTTGACAGAAAGTATTAAATCCGCGAACCGGCTGCTGAGGGAATATGCGGATTCCCATCCTGAAATGAGAGGAATGGGGACTACGATTGTGGCAGCCACAATTGAAGGGAGTCATTTACTTGCCGCGAATGTGGGTGACAGCCGGCTGTATCTTGTGGGCGAACAGATTATACAGATTACGAGGGATCATTCTCTGGTTCAGGAGATGGTGCGCCTTGGGGAGATTGATCAGGAAAGCGCAAGATACCATCCGGATAAAAATATCATTACGAGAGCCGTAGGCGCGGATAAAGATGTTCAGATTGACTTTTTTGAAGTAAATCTGGAATCGGGACAGCGCGTGCTGCTCTGTTCGGACGGTCTGACCAATATGGTTGATGATTCCGTTATCCGGGAGATCGTACGAAGCCCGGAACCGTTGGCCCGGAAAGCAGAAAAATTAGTTGAGATTGCAAACAGGAACGGTGGTAAGGATAATATCACTGTGATCATGATAGAACCGGATTAGGATGAGGTGGCAGAATGTTAGGAAATGGAATGTTTATTGCGGACCGCTATGAGATTGTCGGGCAGGTCGGCACAGGAGGAATGTCTGACGTCTATAAGGCGAAGGACCATAAGCTTGGAAGATATGTAGCAATTAAAGTGTTGAAATCGGAATTCAGCGAGGATATGACGTTTGTCACAAAATTCCGCACAGAAGCGCAGTCCGCTGCGGGGTTGGAGCATCCCAACATTGTAAATATTTATGATGTGGGAAGTGAAAACGGACTCTATTATATTGTCATGGAATATGTGGAGGGAATTACCCTGAAGACCTATATCGAGAAAAAAGGGCAGTTGAACTATAAGGAGACCCTGAGTATTGCGATTCAGGTGGGGCGCGGCATTCAGGCTGCCCATGCAAAAAATATTATTCATCGGGATATTAAACCCCAGAATATCATTATTTCCACTGACGGAAAAGTGAAGGTGACGGATTTTGGCATTGCCCGGGCAGTATCCGAGCATACGATTCATTCGGATGTGATGGGATCTGTTCATTATGCGTCGCCGGAGCAGGCGCGCAATGGTTATGTCAGCAATAAGAGCGATATCTATTCTCTCGGTATTGTGATGTATGAGATGGTTACCGGGAGGGTTCCTTTTGACGGGGACACGACTGTGGCAGTGGCAATCCAGCATTTGCAGGACGAAATGATAGCGCCCAGCGCCTATGCAAAGGATTTGCCCATCAGTCTGGAAAAGATTATTTTAAAATGTACGCAGAAAAGTCCGGACAGACGTTATGATTCCATGGAAAGCTTGTTAATCGATCTGCGCAAATCCCTGCTCAGCCCAAATGAAGATTTTGTTACGCTGGTACCCTTTACGCAGGATAAGACCAGGGTTTTATCGGAAGATGAAGTGCGGGAGATCCAGAAAAAAACATCAGGAGTCAGTGCGGATACGCAGGAGCAGGAGCCGGAGGATGATGAGGAAGAGTATGATGATGACGAAGATTATGATGAGGATGATGATGAGGAAGAAGAGGGACGCTTCCTGAACTCCAGGATGGAGAAGATTGTCAGCATTATGCGTATTGTCGTGCTTGTTATCATTATTATCATCGTGATTTATATTGTAGGAAATTTCTTCGGCATCTTTAAGTTCGGTTTTGGCAGTACAAAAAAGAATGACGGGTCTGACACCCAGATATCCGAGGACAACGGCGAGACGATCGTTATGATTGACCTGACAGGAATGACCGTAGAGGAAGCCGGGGCGGAATTGGGCGACGGGGTAACTATCAATGTGCAGGGCACGGAAGTTTCCGAGGAATTTGAAGAAGGTCAGATCATGCATCAGGATGTGGCAGAAGGAGATACCGTAGCTGTGGGAACCGTTGTCAATGTCACTGTATCCAGCGGCGCTGCGGAGGCCGAAGACGTGGTAGTGAAGGATGTGACCGGACAGCAGTATGATGCGGCAAAGAGCGCTCTGGAAGGGCAAAACCTGAAAGTGTCCAGGGAGTTTGAATATAGCAGTGATGCAGCAGCGGGAACGGTTATCCGTCAGGACCCGGCTTCCGGGACAACGGTACAGGAGAACACTACCGTTATACTCTATGTCAGTCAGGGAAATGAGTCAATCAAAGTGCCGGGTGTGACCGGGATATCGGAAGCGGATGCGAAGGCTGCCCTGGCGAACCTGAATGTGGAGGTGACTACACAGTACAGTGATTCCGTGGAGGCGGGAAAGGTAATCAGCCAGGATCCTGCTGAGGGGAAATATGTAGATAAGGGAAGCACCGTGACGCTCGTAGTCAGCGCCGGGCCGGAGACAATTACCTACGGCATTAACCGTCCGTTGGCGGCTCCGACAAATGTGACGATCGAGTATGCTGATATTGAATTATATAAGAGTGAGAGCGATGAATTGATCAATTCCTGGTCTCATGTGACGGAATTTCCGTTTACAATTGAGGCTCATGGTATAGATGTGCCGGCAGGAACGCTCTCTATTATGTGGTACTATACTGATGAGAGCGGACAGACAGTAAGTTCCCCGCAGGAAGAATATCTGACTTTTGACAGAGAATAGCATATGAAACAGGGAAAGATAGTGAAAGGGATTGCCGGATTCTACTACGTTCATGTGGTAGGATCCGGTATCTATGAATGTAAGGCAAAAGGTATTTTTCGGAAACAGAAATTGAAACCGCTGGTAGGGGACGATGCGCAGATTGATGTTATCAGTGAAGAAGAAATGACCGGAAATGTGGTGAATATTTTGCCGCGGAAAAATGCGCTGGTTCGTCCGGCGGTGGCAAATGTAGATCAGGCTTTGGTCATTTTTGCCGCGGCGTCTCCAAAACCGAATCTGAACCTGTTGGACCGCTTTCTGCTTATGATGGAACAGCAGGGAGTGCCCACTGTCATCTGTTTTAACAAACAGGATTTGGCAGGAGAGGAGGAAATTCATACGCTGCGGCAGGCTTATGGGACAAGCGGTTATAAGCTTTTCTTTTTCAGTGCGAAAGAAAATAAGGGAATTGAAGCGATCAGGGAACAGCTTGCCGGCAGGACGACGACTGTGGCGGGACCTTCCGGCGTGGGAAAATCCACACTGATCAATCTGTTGGCGCCGGAGGCGCGGATGGAGACCGGAAATATCAGCGAGAAGATTCAAAGGGGAAAGCATACAACCAGACATTCCCAGCTTATCTCACTCGGAGAGGATACTTATATATTTGATACGCCGGGATTCAGTTCCCTGTCGGTGGATTTTTTTGAGAAGGAAACGCTGGGAACGCTTTTTCCCGAATTTGTCCCCTATGAACAGAACTGCCGTTTTGCCGGATGCAGCCATATCGGCGAGCCGGACTGCGGGGTTAAGGAAGCTTTGCGGGAGGGAAAAATCAGCCGGAGCCGTTATGATAATTATTTGCAGATATATAATGAACTAAAAGACAGGAAAAAATATTGAGGAGGCGCAGGAAATGAATTGTTTATCACCGTCGCTGCTTGCATCTGATTTTTCAGTTTTGGGGGAGCAGGTGCGCCTGCTGGACGAAGCAGGAGCGCAGTATGTGCATATTGATGTCATGGATGGCAGTTTTGTACCAAGTATTTCATTTGGACTGCCGGTTATCAGAACGATCCGAAAATGTACGGATCGCATTTTTGACGTGCATCTGATGATTGATGAGCCGGCGCGTTATGTGGATGATTTTGTGGATGCGGGAGCGGATCTGATTACCGTCCATGCGGAAAGCTGTACGCATCTGGACCGGACGCTGCATGCAATCAAGGACCGCGGCGTTCTGGCAGGCGTGGCATTGAATCCCGCAACGCCTTTGTCCGTGCTGGATTATGTCCTGCCGGATTGCGACATGGTACTGCTGATGAGCGTAAATCCGGGATTCGGGGGACAGAAATATATTCCCTATACTACGCAGAAAATCCGGGATTTGAAAAAGATGATGGAGCGGCGGGGCTGCCAGACGGATATCGAAGTGGACGGCGGCATTACGCTGGGCAATGTGCAGGAGGTCCTGGACGCGGGGGCAAATATCATTGTTGCCGGGACTGCAGTATTCAGGGGGGATATTGAGGAAAATGTTTCTGCATTTTTAAGAATTATGGGCAGAGAGTAACAGAAGTTTATGAATGTGTTGATTATTACAGGAGGCTCGATAGACGTCTCCTTTGCGAAACAATATATGGAAAGCAGGAAATGGGATTTTATCATCTGTGCAGATTCCGGGATGGAGTTTTGCCGCTCGGAGGGGATTTTGCCGGATATTCTGTTGGGAGACTTTGATTCGGCGAAATCCGGGACAGTGGAATATTTCAAACATCTGTGCCCGGAGCGGATGCTTACATTTCCTGCCCAAAAGGATGAAACAGATACGGAACTGGCGATTTTAAAGGCTCTGGAAGCAGGAGCAAAAGATATTACGATTCTCGGCGGGACAGGAAGCCGTCTCGATCATGTGCTGGGCAATATCCACCTGCTGAAAATGGCGTTGGATGCAGGTGTAAACTGTATGCTTGTAGACGCCCACAACAGGATACGGATGATCCGGGGGCGTCTGGAGCTTCAAAGAGCGCAGCAGTTTGGCCGCTTTGTGTCGCTGATTCCCTTTACTCCGCAGGTGAGCGGGCTGACGCTGAGAGGATTTGCCTATGAAGTGGAAAATTTTGTGCTGGCCGGCGGAAAGGCGCGGGGAGTCAGCAACGAGATTATAGCAAAAAAGGCTGTAATCGAACTGAAAGAAGGAATATTACTCGTCATCGAATCCGATGATTGAAAGGAGAATAATACAGAATGAAATTAGGAATCGTAGGATTACCGAATGTCGGTAAAAGTACATTGTTTAACTCTTTGACAAAGGCGGGGGCGGAGTCTGCAAATTATCCGTTTTGCACCATTGACCCGAATATAGGTATTGTGGCTGTGCCGGATGAGCGGCTGAAACTGCTTGGAGACATGTACCACTCGAAAAAAGTCACTCCGGCGGTCATTGAGTTTGTGGATATTGCCGGTCTGGTCAAAGGGGCAAGCAAGGGGGAAGGACTGGGAAATCAGTTTCTTGCAAATATCCGTGAGGTGGATGCGATTGTACATGTCGTGCGCTGCTTTGAGGATACCAATGTGGTACATGTGGACGGCAGCGTGAATCCGGCGAGGGATATTGAGACGATCAATCTGGAATTAATTTTCTCTGATATTGAGATTCTGGAGCGGCGCATCGCCAAGACGTCCAAGGGGGCGCGCATGGACAAAAAGCTGGCGAAGGAGCTTGAACTTCTGGAAAAAATCAAAGCTCATCTGGAAGAAGGAAAGCTGGCAAAAACCTTTGAAGTCGGAGAAGATGAGGATGACCAGCAGTGGTTTGCGTCTTACAACCTGTTGACAGCAAAGCCGGTAATTTACGCCGCGAATGTTTCCGAGGATGATCTTGCGGATGACGCTGCCGGAAATGCTTATGTGCAGGCAGTGAAGGAGACGGCGGCAGAAGAAGGCAGCGAAGTATTTGTGATCTGTGCGCAGATTGAACAGGAAATCGCAGAGCTGGATGAGGATGAGAAAGCAATGTTTCTGGAAGACCTGGGACTTGCCCAGTCCGGTCTGGAAAAGCTGATTCAGGCAAGCTACAGTCTGCTTGGGCTGCTAAGCTATCTGACCGCGGGGGAAGATGAGACCCGTGCATGGACAATTGTAAAGGGTACAAAAGCTCCGCAGGCAGCAGGGAAGATTCACACGGATTTTGAGCGCGGATTTATCCGCGCGGAGGTAGTGAATTACAAGGACTTACTGGAGTGCGGCTCCCTTGCGGCGGCGAGGGAAAAGGGACTTGTAGGATTGGAAGGAAAAGAATACGTCGTACAGGATGGGGACGTCATCCTGTTCCGGTTCAACGTGTAATTTACCGTTCAGCCAAAAAGCAGATTTTGGGAAAGTGAATGCCTGTATACGAAAGGTGAACCGTGTGCAGATACATATCATGAACACTTTACATCCGCCCGGCATATGATAACAAAAAAAGCGGGTTTGCCATGCGTTTATGTGAATTTTCCAAAAAAGAGGTCATAAATGTATCCGACTGCAAATGCCTTGGAAACGTGTGCGATTTGAAATTTGATGAATGCAGCGGTAAGATTCACGCAATTATTATCAAGGGACCGCCAAAATGGTTTCATTGTGTGGGATTTGACAGTGAGTATATGATCGGATGGGATAAAATTGTCCGGGTCGGCCCGGATGTGATTTTGGTGGACGTCTGTGCGGAACAGGCGCTGCACAAAATATGAACAGCCATAAACACAAAATATGAACAGCCACAGACAGTACCGGGCACGCCGGATGATGCGCATATTTTTCGGTGGGTACTGCGGTTGATGCAGTAAAAAAGATACGGAGGATATCGGTTATGAAATGCCCTTATTGCAGCAGTGACAATACGCGGGTCATTGATTCCAGGCCGGCGGACGATAATATGGCGATACGCCGCAGGCGGCAGTGTGATGACTGCGCAAAACGTTTTACGACCTATGAAAAAGTGGAGACGATTCCATTGATCATCATCAAGAAGGATAATAACAGGGAGCAGTATGATCGTGCTAAAATAGAAGCAGGCGTTCTTCGCGCCTGCCACAAACGTCCGGTTTCTGTCAATGAGATTAATCAGTTGATTGATGAGGTGGAAACAACTGTTTTCAGTATGGAAGAAAAAGAGATTTCCAGCAGTATTATCGGTGAACTTGTCATGGATAAGCTCAAAGACCTCGATGCGGTTGCATATGTCCGTTTTGCGTCTGTGTATCGTGAGTTTAAAGATGTGAATACGTTTGTGAATGAGCTTAAGAAGATGCTGGACAAATAATGGAAAGTACGTCCTGCAGATTCCCAGGCGTGAAGAAGCGGAGCATGTGTTTTTCAATTCCACAGGAGGGAATAGATGTTTCAGAAGTTGTATCCGGATGTTTATATCAATTCGGCGTATGAGATCGACTTTGACAGCTTGTACCGGGATGGTTACCGCGGATTGATTTTTGATATCGACAATACGCTGGTCACACATGGCGCCCCGGCGGATGAAAGGGCAAAAAAATTGTTTGTTCATCTCAAAGAACTGGGCTTTCACTGCTGTCTGCTCTCGAATAATAAGGAGCCGCGGGTGAAGATGTTTAATGATGATGTCAATGTGAATTATATTTTTGATGCCCATAAGCCTTCCGTGGAAAATTATGAGAAGGCGATGGAAATTATGCGCACGGACAAGTCGAATACTATTTTTATCGGGGATCAGATTTTTACGGATATTTATGGCGCGAACCGCGCGGGAATTTTGACAATCATGGTAAAAAAAATCCACTGGAAAGAAGAAATTCAGATAATTTTAAAACGCAGGCTTGAGACGGTTGTTTTATTGTGCTATCGTATATACAGGAAGAAGCATCCGCATATTCTTGACGTTTCATATATAAATGGGCAGGAGGAGAAACAGTATGAAAATAGTAATCGGAAATGATCATGCAGCAGTGGAATTAAAGAAAGAAATGGCGGCATATCTGGAAAGCCTTGGGCACGAGGTGGTAAATATCGGCGCGGATACAAGTGAACGCTGTAATTATCCGGAATACGGTGAGAAGGCGGGACGCATGGTCGCTTCGGGAGAGGTGGATTGCGGCGTTTTGATCTGCGGAACCGGAGTTGGGATTTCCATTGCTGCGAATAAAGTGAAGGGAGTCCGGGCTGCGGTGTGCTCCGAACCGGTAACTGCGCGCCTTGTGAAAGAGCATAACAATGCAAATATAATTGCTTTTGGGGCAAGGATTGTCGGAACAGAGACGGCAAAGGCGATTCTGGATGCATGGCTGAATGCCGAATTTCAGGGCGGACGTCATCAGACACGGATTGATTTGATCCATAAAATTGAAGAATGCCAATAAAAACATGGTTAGAGGTTGAAATATAAACGATTTTCATATAAAATAGAAAAAAATCGTGCCATTTTTATGGTAACAAAAAAAAGACTATAGTCATAACATACAAGGAGGATTATTGAATGGCTAATGCAGGAAAGGTAATTGGAAAGGGCGTCACAATTGAAATCGAGGGAAATGTTTACAGAGTTGACGATTTCCAGCATGTAAAACCGGGAAAGGGCGCAGCGTTCATCAGAACAAAATTAAAAAATGTTAAGACAGGCGGTGTCGTTGAAAAAACGTTCCGTCCGACAGAGGATGTGGAAACAGCCCATGTTGACCGTTCCACAAAACAGTATTTGTATAATGACGGCGAACTGTATTATTTTATGGATACAGAAACTTATGATCAGATCGCTTTGAGTACGGATGTGATCGGCGATACTTTAAAATTTGTCAAAGAGAACGAAAACGTGACGATGGTTGCACATAATGGCAGCATATTTGCGGTAGAACCGCCGATGTTCGTAAATCTTGAAATCATAGAGACAGAGCCGGGATTTAAAGGAGATACGGCAACCGGCGCAACGAAACCGGCAACTGTAGAGACAGGCGCTGTCGTATATGTACCGCTGTTTGTAGAGCAGGGAGACAGGATTCAGATTGACACCAGAACAGGCGAATATTTGTCTCGTGTATAATCATGTTCAAGAATGCTCCAGCATTCTTGCTGCGAGGCATGCATCGGCTCTGCCGAT
>CAZGMH010000044.1:3689-13019 GCA_964526765.1 uncultured Eubacterium sp. | reverse complement strand
GGGGCGTTTTCTATGGGAGAAACATCAGAAAATAAACCAATTAAACATATATGTATGGGCATCCTTGCCCATGTGGACGCGGGCAAGACGACTCTTTCTGAGAGCCTTTTATTTGCCGCCGGGAGCATCCGAAAAATGGGAAAAGTGGATACAAAAGATGCGTTTTTGGATACCAATGAATTAGAGCGTGCCAGGGGCATCACGATTTTTTCCAAGCAGGCGGGGCTTTCGTGGAAAGATACTAAGATTACACTTTTGGATACACCGGGACATGCAGACTTTTCCGCGGAGATGGAACGGGTTTTGCAGGTTTTGGATTATGCGGTTCTTGTGATTAGCGGGGCAGACGGCGTGCAGGGACATACGCAGACGCTCTGGCGGTTATTGGAAAAGTATGATATTCCGACTTTTTTGTTTGTGAATAAAATGGACCAGCCGGGAACAGAGAAAGAAATGTTGATGACGGAATTAAAGAGAAGGCTGAGTGACGGCTGCGTGGATTTTTCCGATACGGATACAATTACATTTCAGGAAAATGCGGCAACCTGTGACGAAATTGCATTGGAGCAGTTTTTGGAAAATGAATGGGTGCAGCCTGAATATATTTGCCAGATGATTACAGAGCGGAAAATGTTTCCCTGCTTTTTTGGTTCTGCCCTGAAATTTAGCGGAGTGGAATCATTTTTGGACGGTTTTGAAAAATATACGGCGGAACCGATTTACCCGGAAGAATTTGGGGCAAAGATATTTAAAATTTCCAGGGATGAACAGGGGAACCGCCTGACCCATTTAAAAGTGACCGGCGGCACGCTGAAAGTAAAAGATTTGCTGACAAATGCCGGAGCGGATGCAAAAAAAGAAATTTGGGAGGAAAAGGTAAACCAGATACGTGTCTATTCCGGGGAAAAGTACGAGACTTTGGCGCAGGTATCAGCCGGAGGTATCTGTGCGGTTACAGGACTGACAAAAACTTATCCGGGACAGGCTCTTGGCATTGAAGAAGAATCTGCACCGCCGATATTGGAACCGGTTTTAACCTGCAGTTTGCTCCTGCCGGAGGGGTGCGATGCGGCTGTGATGCTGCCAAAGCTTAAATTATTGGAGGAAGAACAGCCGGAGCTTCATATTGTCTGGGATGAGCAGTTACAGGAAATTCAGGCGCAGGTTATGGGAGAAGTCCAGACAGAGATTTTGAAAAGCCTTATTGCGGAACGTTTTGGCGTGGAGGTGACATTCGGCTCTGCCAATATCGTATACAGGGAGACGATTGGCAAAACCGTGGAAGGCGTTGGACATTTTGAACCGCTTCGTCATTATGCGGAAGTGCATTTGCTGATGGAGCCGCTTCCTGCGGGAAGCGGACTTGTGTTTGGCGCAGACTGCAGCGAAGATGTACTTGACAAAAACTGGCAGAGATTGATTTTAACACATTTGCAGGAGCGGGAGCATAAAGGTGTGCTGACGGGCTCTGCAATCACGGATATGCGCGTTACCCTGATAGCAGGACGTGCGCATTTGAAGCATACCGAGGGAGGAGATTTCAGACAGGCGACTTATCGTGCCGTGCGGCAGGGACTTATGGAAGCAGAAAGTATCCTGTTGGAGCCGTATTATGATTTCCGGCTGGAAGTACCGGAGAATATGGTCGGGCGTGCAATGACCGATATTGAAAAAATGAACGGAACATTTGAAGCGCCTTTCAGGGAGGGGGAATTTTCTGTACTGACCGGATATGCGCCGGCCGCAGCAATGCAGAATTATCAAAAAGAAGTAGCGGCTTATTCCAGAGGATTCGGACGGTTATTTTTATCTCTGCGGGGATATGAGCCCTGCCATAACGCAGATGAGGTCATAGCCGCAGCCGGATATGACCCGGAGAGGGATTTGGACAATCCGGCAGATTCCGTATTTTGTGCCCACGGAGCAGGTTTTGTTGTCCCGTGGAATGAAGTAAAAGAACATATGCATGTGGAAAGTCCTCTTGAGCGGGCAAAGGAAGCACATGAGTCTTTTGAGGCGCCGGAATATCGGAGTGCAGAGGAAAAATGGCTTGGAACGGATGAGGTAGATGCGATTATCGAGAAAACATTTTATGCAAACAGCAGGGGAAAATCTGCTGCGGTCAAGGGATGGAAACGCAAATCGAGAGAATTTGCGGCTCCGGTATCAAGAACCTGCCAGCCAAAGGAACCGAAGGAAGAATATTTGTTGGTGGATGGATACAATATCATTTATGCATGGGATGAATTAAAGGAGCTGGCGAATGAAAATATGGATGCAGCCCGCGGAAAGCTTATGGATGAGCTTTGCAATTATCAGGGAATAAAAAATATAAATCTGATTGTTGTGTTTGATGCTTACCGGGTGGCGGGACACCAGACAGAATGTATGGATTATCATAATATCCATGTGGTTTTTACGAGAGAAGCAGAAACTGCGGATCAGTACATTGAAAAATTTGCCCATACAAATGCCTCAAAGTACCGGGTAACGGTAGCAACCTCTGACGGGTTGGAACAGGTGATTATCCGCGGTGAAGGATGCCGTCTGTTGTCGGCGGGGGATTTGAAATCAGAGATGGAGCAGGCGCGGGAAAGCCTTCGCACGGATTTTATTGAAAATAAGCCGGCGGTAAAAAACCGTCCGCTCGGAAAAGTGATAGAAGAAGCTTTGACAGGAAAAGAATAAAAAGCGAAATGTTTTTGTCATTATTTTTCATTTGGTGCATAAATTAATAGAGTGGCGGTCAAATGAGGGGGAAGAAATGAAAAATAAGGAAATGACAAAAAATGCAGAGCTTGACGATATGACAAAAGCAGAATTATACTATTTACAATTTCTTTATCAGTGGTTTGAACCTGCTGCGGTATCCATGAAAGAAAATTATGATGCATTGTCAGAGCTGTTAAATACGAATTGTCTTACATAAAAATTCATATACAGGAAAAGCAGCATACGCGGGAAAAACAGCATATGTGGGAAAAGCAGCATATGTGGAAAAGCAGCATATGTGGGAAAAGTAACATATGCAGAAAAAACAGCATATGCGGGAAAAACAGTATATACAGGAAAAACAGGAGATAACATGGGAAAAATATTAGTAATTGCAGAAAAACCTTCCGTTGGCCGTGATATTGCCCGGGTGTTAAAATGTCCCAAAAAGCTGGATGGAGCCCTTGAAGGCGGAAAATATGTGGTAACATGGGGCTTAGGGCATCTTATCGAGCTGGCGGCGCCGGAGCATTATGATAAAAAATATCAGGAATGGAAGATGGAGGATCTTCCGATGCTGCCTGAAAGGATGGATATCGAGGTGATCCGCCAGACTTCAAAGCAGTATCAGGCGGTGAAAAAGCAGATTCACCGGAATGATGTGACAGAAATTGTCATTGCCACTGATGCGGGCCGGGAGGGTGAGCTTGTGGCCAGATGGATTCTGAAAAAAGCGAATAACCAAAAACCATGTAAGCGTTTGTGGATTTCCTCTGTCACAGATAAGGCAATCCGGGAGGGCTTTGCGCAATTGAAAGATGCAAAAGCCTATGAGCCGTTGTATGATGCAGCGGTGAGCCGCGCAGAGGCGGACTGGCTGGTGGGTCTGAATGCGACCCGTGCGCTCACCTGTAAGTATAATGCGCAGCTCTCCTGCGGCCGTGTCCAGACGCCGACACTTGCCATGATTGCTGCGAGGGAGGCAGAAATCCGCCAGTTTGTGCCAAAACCTTATTATGGTCTGGCGCTTACGGCAGAGGGAGCCGCATTTACATGGAGGGATGAAAAGAGTGGAAGCTACCGGACGTTTAACAAAGAACGTATGCAGGAGATAGAGAAGAAGATTGCCGGGAAAAAGCTGGTGATCGTAAGGGCGGATGCAAAGCGCAGGAAAAAGCAGGCTCCGCTTTTATATGATCTGACGGAGCTCCAGAGAGAAGCGAACCGTAAATTTGGTTTTTCAGCAAAGGAAACGTTGAATATCATGCAGCGTCTCTATGAGAATCATAAGGTTCTGACCTATCCCCGCACCGATTCCCGATACCTGACTTCCGATGTGGTGGGGACAATAAAGGAGCGGCTGCAAGCAATCAATTCCGGCGCTTACCGGGAATTAGTCTCACCGTTGATGCGCCAGAATATACAGGGAAAGGCATTTTTTGTCAACGACAGCAAAGTGAACGATCATCATGCGATTATTCCGACAGAACAGGCGCCGTCCTATATCCATATGAGCAACGAAGAAAAAAAGATTTATGATATGGTGGTGCGCCGTTTCCTGGCTGTGTTGTATCCGGCTTATGAATATGAAGAAACGATGTTGGTCGGCGAAATTGCCGGAGAAGTTTTTTATGCAAGAGGGAACCGGGAACTGCAGGCCGGATGGAAAGCTGTCTACGACAGTCAGGCGGAGGATGAGGAAGAAGACGAGTTAAAGAAACAAAATCTTCCGGCGCTCAGAAAGGACCAGCAGCTATCCGTATCCAATATCCGTATGACGGAGGGAAAAACCAAACCGCCGGCACGGTTTACGGAGGGTACGCTTTTATCTGCAATGGAAAATCCTGTAAAGTATATGCAGAGCAATGATAAACAGATGGCAAAGACGCTGGGTGAGACCGGGGGACTGGGCACCGTTGCGACAAGAGCGGATATTATTGATAAATTATTTTCCTCTTTTCTTTTAGAGAAAAAAGGGGAAGAAATATACACTACCGCCAAGGCGCGTCAGCTCCTTGCGCTGGTGCCGGAGGATTTAAAGAAGCCGGAACTGACTGCCGATTGGGAGATGAAACTTTCCCGGATTGCAAAAGGGAAGCTGCCGAGCGGGAAATTTATGAAGGATATCCGAAGCTATACCGTGGAATTAGTGGATGAGATTAAGCAGGGGGAGGGAACCTTCCGGCATGACAACCTGACAAATAAAATCTGTCCGGAGTGCGGAAAACGCCTTTTGGCGGTAAATGGAAAAAACAGCCGGATGCTTGTCTGCCAGGACCGTGCCTGCGGATACCGCCAGACTGTTGCGAAAATGACAAATGCGCGCTGCCCGGTGTGCCACAAACGGATGGAATTGATTGGGAAAGGTGAGGAAGCTTCTTTTGTGTGTTCCTGCGGGCATAAGGAGCGAATGGGCAAATTTCAGGAACGCCGCCAAAAAGAGGGAGCAGGCGTATCCAAACGGGATGTGCAGAATTATCTGAAAAAACAGCAGAAAGAGGCGAATGAACCGGTGAACAATGCGTTCGCGGACGCGCTGAAAAATATCAGGCTGTGACGGCTCAAAAACGCGCTTTTTTAAAGGGATTTTAAAAGGATTTGCAGGGGATGGCATATTTTTCTCTTGCAAAATCTCCGGAAAGTGTTATAGTATAACTCATAGAAATCGACTATGATAAATGGAAATATGGCGGATTTTTCTGAAATTCGCCATATATTTTACCAAAGCATTAGCACTCATTGGAAATGATTGCTAACAAAAAAAGGAGGATACATATGCTGATAATGCCGATATATGATATGCTGCTTTTGCCGGATGTGACTTTCTATTTTAAGAAGGATGTCCTGGAAAAGATGCGGATAACAGAATTTACAGTGGATGAAGACGTGCTTTTCCTGATTCAAAAGACAGATAAAAGGAAACAGGATTTGACGCCGGAAGATTTTTATGAAAAAGGATTGATTGGAAAAATTGAGAATGTGGATGATGACGGAAATGTCAGCATTCATGTGCTGAACCGTGTGGTGCTGTCTGATATCGAGGGTCAGGCAGGGGAAATTTCTGCAGCCGCAAGTATCTCCACAGAGGTAGATGACATATCTGAGGAAGAACAGAAATCCGTTTATAAGGATATAAGAAACCGTTTGCTGAATTTTGTACAGGGATTTCAGTGGGGAGTATGGGCCAGGGCTTTTATTCAGCACTGGAATACGCTGGGAGAAATTATTTGTGCGATTTCCGCGTATCTGAATCTGACTCCGGAGGAAAAGTATGCAATTATCGAGACTGATTCAGAAAAGCATCGTACGGAACTGATGCAGAAAGCAATTTATGAATTTCTTGAGATTGCAAAGGTCAGCGGCGAGGCGCAGAGCGCCCAACAGGAAAATCATGAGAGGGCCTACCGGGAATCTGCCCTGAAAAAGCAGATTGAATTTTTGCAGCAGCAGTTGGACGACATGCATCCGGAAAATATTTCGGATGTGAGAAAATTCCAGAAAAAAATAGAGGAATCCGGTATGAACGAAGATGCCCGGAAAGAAGCAGAGAAAGTATTGAACCGTATGAAGCAGGAGGGCAAAGACAGCCATGAATACGGGATGCTCTATGACTATCTGGATTTTGTCACTTCGCTTTCCTGGAAGAAAGCAAAGGCTGTGGAAATAGATTTGAATGAAGCGGAAGAGGTTTTGAATGAGCAGCATTATGGTCTTGACAAAGTAAAGGAAAGGATTATCCAGCATATCGCGGTGATGGCGCTGAATAAGAAGCAGGCCGGATCCATTTTGCTGTTTGTCGGAGCGCCGGGAACCGGAAAGACGAGTATCGGCCAGAGTATTGCAAAAGCCCTTCACCGGGAATATGTGCGCATCAGTCTTGGCGGTATCCGTGACGAGGCGGAAATCCGCGGGCACAGGAGAACCTATATAGGCGCAATGCCCGGACGGATTATGGAGGGAATGAAGAGATGCGGGACTTCGAATCCTGTCATGGTGCTGGACGAGGTGGATAAACTGTCCCATGATTACAATGGAGACCCGGCAAGCGCCCTTTTGGAGGTTCTTGACCCGGAGCAGAATTTCAGTTTTACCGACCACTATATGAACGTACCTTATGACCTGTCGGACGTCCTGTTTGTGTGTACGGCAAATGCGGCGGATACGATACCGGAGCCGCTTCTCAATCGTATGGAAATGATTCAGTTTCCGGGGTATACAGCCGTGGAGAAGTATCACATTGCAAAGAAATATTTGCTTCCAAATGCAATGGAAAGTATGGGACTGAAAAAGCAGAATTTGAAAGTGACGGATGACGCCCTGAAAAGAATTATCAGTGAGTACACCATGGAGGCAGGGGTCCGCAGCCTGAAAAAGCAAATGGATGTTTTGTGCCGCCATGCGGCAGTGAAGCTTGTCAAAGGTGAGCAAAAGAGTATTACCGTCGGGGTAAAGCGCGTCCCGGACTTTCTTGGACGAAAAGCTATTCAGCATGACAGGAGGATGGAGAGCGCCAGGGCAGGCGTTGTGACCGGGCTTGCATGGACCAGAGCCGGCGGAGAAATTCTTTTTATTGAAACCAAAAAGACGAAAGGAAACGGAAAGCTGTGCATCACCGGAAAACTGGGCGATGTAATGAAAGAGTCGATACAGATAGCGTTGACCCTGGTGAAATCTATGTTTCCCCAGGAAGCGCAGGAGTTGGAAAACTCAGACCTGCATGTCCATGTCCCGGCGGGGGCTGTGCCAAAGGACGGCCCATCAGCGGGAATTACCATTGTGACAGCATTGACGTCATTGCTAAAGGATCAGGGAATCAGCCCGGATTTTGCCATGACCGGAGAAATATCGCTGAGGGGCGGCGTGATGCCTATCGGGGGACTTCCCGAAAAGCTGATGGCAGCTCAGCGCGCCGGAATTAAAAAAGTATTTATTCCATATGAAAATATCGAGGATTTGGAAGATGTTGCAGAGGAAGTGAAAAAAGATTTGGAAATTATTCCGGTAAAACGGGTGGAGGAAGTGTTAAAAACAACCGGATTGATGGAAAGATAAAGCGTTAATGCAAAAATTTCAGTTCTGCTTATTATAATGGAAGATTGCCCTGTAATATTTTTGCAAATACAAAAAAAGAAACCGGTGAATGAAAGAATTGTTTATAACGGAAGATTGCCCTGTAATATTTTTGCAAATACAAAAAAGAAACTGTTGGATGAAGGAATTGTGAAAAATGACGAATGGAAAAATTGAGGAAATATAAGGGATTAATGTGTTTTCAGAATCACTAAATAAGAATTTTTTTGTTAATTGCGATAAAAAACAGGGCAAAAAACGGGGCTAAATTTTAGTTTACAGAAAAAAGCCTGTTTGGTATTATAATCGAAAGAAAGGAGATTTTCATGCGTGTTACATATATTGGTCATAGCGGTTTCCTGGTAGAGACAGATGAAGGATATCTGCTGTTTGATTGTATTGCATCGGATGATATTACGAAAGAAAATGAAAATTTAGAATACAGCACAGGTAAGCTCCCGGAATTGGATGCTGAGAAAGAGATTATTGTTTTTGTCAGTCACCGTCATGGAGATCACTACTGCCATAATATCTGGAAATTAAAAGAACAGTATCCTCATGTAAAATATGTGATTTCAAAAGATATTCCGTTTTCTCCAAATGTAAGGAAACGCCGCGGAATCACAGAAGAAGATTTATCTAATATCCTGCGGGTTTCTGCCCATCAGGTTTATGAACTTTCATTACGGCAGGGCAGCACGCTGAAAATAGAAACGCTGCGTTCCACGGATGCGGGTGTGGCGTTTTATCTGACATTAAATGGAGCTGCAATTTATCATGCGGGAGATTTGAACCTCTGGCTCTGGGAAGAAGAAGGGGATGCGTACAATAAGGATATGTCAGCCCGCTTTGATAAGGAATTGGAGTATCTGCGCGGACGAAAAACGGATATAGCATTTCTTCTGCTTGATCCAAGACAGGAGAGGGACGCTTACAAAGGGATGGATGCATATTTGGAGGCAATGGATGTAAAATATGCGTTTCCAATGCATTTTTGGAAGCAGTACGGCATAATTGCTGCCTATAAAGAAGCCCGGGGAGATAAACCCTATGTGTCTGCGGTGCAGCAGATTGAGAGGGAAGGACAGATATTTGAGCTTTCGGAAGAATAGGAGCATTGTTTATCATTGGTTAAAGACAGTGGATCATCAATATTATATATAGGAAATCTTATTATTTAAGAAAAACAGGAGGACAATGAGTATGAATTTTAAAATGGTACATGAAAATTACAATGTATATGATTTGCAGAAATCACTGGATTTCTATCGTGAGGCGCTCGGATTGACGGAAAAAAGCCGCAAGGAGAGCGAAGATGGTTCTTTTATTATCGTGTATATCGGTAATGATACTACAGATTTTGTCATGGAATTAACCTGGATGCGTGACATGGATCGGCCATATGATTTGGGCGACTGTGAATTTCATCTTGCCTTTGAAGCGGAAAACTATGATGCAGCTCATGCACTGCACGAAAAGATGGGGTGCATCTGCTATGAAAACCCGGATATGGGAATTTATTTTATTGCCGACCCAGATGGGTATTGG
>CAZGMH010000044.1:0-3589 GCA_964526765.1 uncultured Eubacterium sp. | reverse complement strand
CATAATAATAACATAATAATCAAAAATTCTTATTGTTTTAAATGTGTAGAACATTATGAAATGGATTCTGCTGTCTTGAGAATGATGTTGTCATTGATGAAATTCATGTGGATATTGTAGAAAATTATTCGGTAAAAATGAACGGAGCAGAACTGGAAGAAAGCAGGGCTTATACGACAACTGTTTCTGCCGGAGATGGAGAGTGGAATAAACGTACTTATGATGTGAAGAAGCATAAAAAGGAAACATAAAAAGAGGAAGAAGGAAAGAAGTGGAATTTACTATAAAAGTAAAAAAGTGGCTTTCAAGGGAGCCTCCGGAATGGGGATAAAACGTTAAAAATGAAGTAAAAAGAAAGAGAGGATGTGGACATGAAAAAAATAAGGAAGCTGTTTTCTTCTGTTATTGCTATGCTGCTATGTGTCATAATGACAGTCCAGCCTGTTCTTGCGGCAATGCCGGATTCCGGTGACAATGAAAATGCTGAACAGACGTACCAGGTAATATTCATCCAGACAGACGGGGGTACGCTTGCGGACATGGATAGGTCGAAAGTAACGGATACGGATGTGTCGGCCTACAATGAGAATGATAATGTCACAATCAGTGTCGTTCCGGATGAGGGATATGTAATGAGTAGCGCTGCTGTAGCGGCAGGAGATGAGAGTGTTGAATTTTCCGGGAAAGATGGTTTGATATCATTTGTCATGCCGGCAGCGGATGTGACTGTTTCAGCAGAGTTTATTCAGAAAGAATCAGACAAAACGGAATCAGACGGAACAGAATCAGACAAAACGGAATCAGACAGAACGGAATCAGGCGGAATGGAATCAGATAAGACGGAAACAGAATCTGTCCAGAGTCCGAAAACGGATTCTGATGGCGAAATTGGAGAGAAATCTCTGATTACAGGTTTTGTCGATATTGATACGGAAAATATCGTCGAAATTGAAGATGGTAACATAGATGCCGTGCTGGAAACACTGCCATCTGCGATAACAATTATGCTTGATGATGGGAGTACGGAAAAAATTTCTGTTAGCTGGTATCAGGAAAATCCATATGAATATATTTACCGGCTTGCTTTTGATGAGGATATATACCGGCTTGCCGATGGGGTGGAAGCGCCATATGTCAATATTATCTGCTATGGATTAAACAGGCTTTCATGGCCGGATTATGCGTATGAATCCGGCACGGTACAGATGACGAAAGAGACAGGCAGTACGCATTATGGAAGCTGGTCCACCGGAAATTATACGGTGTCGCACAGTGGTCAGACTTATAAGGCATATTGTGCCCAGGCTTCTCTTGCAGCGCCGGGTACTCATGATTACAGGTATATAGATACAAGCAGATTTTACGAGACAGTATTTGGAACCCAACAAATTCAGCAAATGATTCTTGCCATTCTTGTTGATCAAAATATAGAAGGACTGGGAAGATATGCTGATTACCTGTATGCAGATATTGCTTCCGACGAAGGTGAAGGTTCTGATGCATATTATGGATATGCGCATTGTTATCTATCCTATAGATATACGGATGAAACGGATTACAAGGGCCTTTCAGAAACTCAGATGACGGCTTTAGAATCCAAATTCAGGTATTTGATTGAAAATGATTCTGATATTGCCGGTATAGTATCACGCTATAAGCTTTATCAGACAGATGATGAAACACATCAGAATATTGTATGGATTGAAGGGATTCCAGCCGGATATTTGAATCTGAGAAAAACATCTGCAAATCCATCTCTGACGGACAATAACTCCTGCTACTCCCTTGAGGATGCAGAGTATGGGGTTTACAGTGATTATGATTGTGTAAATCCGGTCGGTACGCTGACCACAGATGTATCCGGAAATTCGAATACGATAGAACTGGATGAAGGTACATATTATGTAAAAGAGATTACTGCCCCGAAAGGTTATATCAAGGATGAGGAAGTACATAGCGTGACGGTATCTTCCGGGAACACGGAAACCATGACCTGCACGGACGAGCCGGGAAGTGATTCCGGCGGTATCCGGATTTCCAAGGCAGATGCATCTACCGGGAAATTGGTATCTGAGGGTACGGCTTCGCTTGCAGGCGCACAGTTCACAATCAAATATTATAGCGGACTTTTTAATACCGTTGAGGAAGCGGAGGCGGCGCTGAATGCGGGCGCGGCTGTATCAAGAACGTGGGTGATTCAGACAAAAATACAGTCTGATGGCTCTTATAAGGCAGCGCTTGACAGCGCTTGCCGTGTTTCGGGCGACGATTTTTACTATGCCTCTAATGGGACGGTTGCGCTGCCTGTCGGTACTTACACTGTGCAGGAAACAAAAGCTCCGGCAGGTTATACCCTGAATGGATACATGAAGTCCCTGTCAGATAGTACAATAGTCTCCAAAAATGGCGGCGTATATATTTCACAGGTTACAGAGGGAAATAATTTCTTATTATCCGGCGGCAGCGAATATGTTTTTTATGATGAGATTATCCGCGGCGGCGTAAAGATTTATAAAATGGATGCTGACAAACAGAAAGCAGAAGCCCAGGGTGGGGCGGCGCTTTCAGGAGCCGTGTTCCATATTGTTACCCTGAATGAGAATGAGGTTGTTGTGAACGGTAAGGCCTATACGAAGGGGCAGACTGTCACTGCAATTACGACGGATTCCAAAGGCTATGCCGCTGTCGGAACCAATACATTGCCTTATGGCAATTATAAGATTGTTGAGGCTGCAGCGCCGGAAGGATATTTGGGAGAAGGCGTGACAGAACGCACATTTTCCATAACGGAAGATGGCGTGCTTGTGGATATGACAGATGCATCAAAATCCATTCAGGATGATGTCATTCGCGGCGGCGTGGAAATTTATAAGATGGACTCCGAAAAGCAGAAAGCGGAAGCTCAGGGCGATGCATCTTTGGCAGGTGCAAAATTTAATATTATTAACATGAACAGCAATTCTGTCGTGGTTGACGGCAGGGAATACGCTCCGGGGAAAGCGGTAAAAACAATTACGGCCAACAGCAAAGGTTATGCGGCAACGGCAGCAAATACATTGCCGTATGGACATTATAAAATTGTTGAAGCATCCGAACCGACAGGATATCTGGGGACGGGTGTGACGGAACGGGAGTTTGATATTATAAAGAACAGCGTAATCATTGATATGACAGATGCATCGAAATCGATTCAGAATGATGTCATTCGCGGCGGCGTGAAAATCTGCAAACGTGATTATGAATCGGAGGAAAATGACCCGCTTGGCGGCGCAGCATTGCAGGGGGCAGTTTTTGAAATCACGAATCTTTGCGGCCATTCCGTTTATGTGGACAGTGACGGGGACGGTATTCGTGAAAAATATGAGCCGGGTGAAGTGGTACTGGCGATTACCACAGACAAAGATGGATATGCCGCAACTGAGACAGACGCGCTTCCATATGGCCATTATAAGATTGTGGAAACAAAGCCTCCGACAGGATATCTTAGCGAGGGAATTACAGAGCAGGAGTTTATCGTTACAGAGAACGGTGTGTATGTTGATTTGACAGATGCAGATTATTCCATGAAAAACCAGGTAATACGCGGAGA
>CAZGMH010000043.1:11515-13489 GCA_964526765.1 uncultured Eubacterium sp. | reverse complement strand
TGATTTGGGAGGAAGCATTTATGAAGCGAATTTTAAAGGTTTACAAAAAGACGGTCAGCATAGTAAATGAAACCGCCATCGGAATGTATGAAAATCTGGTGGGAAGTAAAAAGGGATTCCTGTTGGAAAGTTATGATAAGAATTACGACAGGTTTACGTTTTTTGGCGCAGACCCGGAGGAAATGATATCGTCCAGGGGGCAGTCACTGGTTATTACAAGGATGGACGGCACAGAAGAGGTGCGCAGGGGAAATCCGGCTGAATTAATAAAAGAATATTATAATGAGTTTGAAATTCACAAAGATAATGATGAGCTTTCGTTTTCCGGCGGTCTGGTCGGAAATCTCGGCTATGATTTCATTCGTTATACAGAAGAACTTCCTGACGACAATTTGGAGGAAATCGGCATTGAGACAATCCAGATGATGCTTATGACAAAATTTATCGTGGTTGACCATGTGGCGGAGACGATGACCGCGATTGTTTTAGAGGAAGATTCTCCCGAGGGAAAAAAGAGAGCGCTGGAAACTGCCGCAGAACTGATACGGAAAGCAAGGGAAGGACGGGGCGAGGCGCCGGCAGAATTTTCCCGGGACGGCAAAATTGTTAAAAAGTCCGATTCTCTGAAAGAGTACAGTGAAAAGGTAGAGAAAATCAGACATTATATCCGGGAAGGGCACATTTTCCAGACAGTGCTTTCCCAGAGATGGACCATAGAGACAAAACAGGATGGATTCACTCTGTATAAGGAATTGCGGGAATTAAACCCGTCTCCGTATCTGTACTATTTCAATTACGGGGAGTTTGAGGTGATTGGAAGTTCGCCGGAGATGATTGTGAAACAGCAGGGAAAACGGGTATTTACCTGCCCGATTGCGGGAACAAGGCCGAGGGGAAAGACGAAGGAGGAGGATAAGCGTCTGACCGAAGAGCTGCTTGCGGATGAAAAAGAGTGCGCGGAGCATGTAATGCTGGTAGACCTTGCAAGGAATGATATGGGTCGGGTTTCCGAGTTTGGGACCGTCAAAGTGACGGAGTTTATGCAGGTGCAGTATTACTCACATGTTATGCACATCGTATCTTTCGTGGAGGGAAAGAAAAAAGGAAAATACCATCCCTTTGACCTGGTATCGTCGTTTCTTCCGGCAGGAACTTTAAGCGGAGCGCCGAAAATCCGTGCAATGGAAATTATTGATGAGCTGGAAACCGTGCGGCGCGGGCTGTATGGAGGCGCGACGGGATATGTGGATTTTTCCGGTGATATGGATTTCTGTATTACCATTCGAACAATGATAAAAAAAGGAAATCAGGTTTATTTACAGGCAGGAGCCGGAATTGTGGCGGATTCCGTACCGGAAAAGGAATATCAGGAATGCTGCAACAAAGTGATGGCGCTGGCAAAAACGCTGGTTACGGAGGAACAATTATGATTTTACTGATTGACAACTACGATTCATTTACCTATAACCTGTATCAGTATATGGGGATTTTCACCGAAGATATCGTGGTGGCGCGGAATGATAAAATTACGATAGAGGAAATCAGACAAATGCACCCTGATAAAATAGTTTTATCACCGGGACCGAAGAATCCGAAGGAGGCGGGAATTTGTCTGGAACTGGTAAAAGAGTTTTATGATAAGCTTCCGATTCTCGGCATTTGTCTCGGACATCAGACAATAGGGGAGGCGCTTGGCGGAACAGTTTCCTATGCAAAGCAGCTTTTTCATGGAAAACAATCGTTGATTCATCATAGCGGAACGGGCATTTTTGCGGGAATCGCATCACCGCTTAAGGTGGCAAGATATCATTCCCTTGCGGTACAAAAGGATTCCCTTCCGGGCTGTTTTGAGATTTTGGCTGAAACGGATGACGGGGAGATTATGGCGATGCAGCATCGGGAGTATCCTGTCATTGGATTACAATTTCATCCTGAATCAATTTACACGGAGCATGGCAAACGCATAATTGAAAA
>CAZGMH010000043.1:0-11415 GCA_964526765.1 uncultured Eubacterium sp. | reverse complement strand
TAAGGAGAGACGATATGATATTAGATGATATAGTAGCAGATAAAAAAATCAGATTAAAGGAGCATAAGGCGAGGATTTCCCCGCAGGAAATGCGGCGGCTGGCAGAAAATTACATGGATGAGTCCCCAAGTTTTTTGGCAGGACTGGCAAAGCCGGGGATTTCCATTATCGGGGAATTTAAAAAAGCATCTCCAAGCCTCGGAAACATCAACAGCAAGATTGAACTGACAGAGCGGATTGACGAATATAATGCATCCGTGGATTGTATTTCCTGTCTGACGGAGGAGGATCATTTTCGCGGGAATGTAGATTATTTAAAACAAATTCGCAGGATAACGCCGCTGCCGATTATCCGAAAGGATTTTATGATCGATGAATATCAGTTTTATGAGGCGAAAGCAATCGGCGCCAATGCGATTTTGCTTATCACCGGTATTCTGGATGACGCGCAGTTAAAGGATTTTTACCAATTGACGACAGAGCTTGGATTGGATGCGCTTTTTGAGGCGCATAATGAGGAACAGATGGACCGGGCTTTAAATACGGGGGCAAAAATTGTGGGGGTCAACAACCGGGATTTACGGGATTTTACAATCCGGCTGGATACGACGAAACGGCTTTCAAAAATGGTTCCGAAAGACCGGATTTTTGTGGCGGAAAGCGGAATCGTGGCAGATAAGGATGTGGAATTTCTTGCGGAAAGCAGAGTCGATGCATTTTTAATCGGCCGGGCATTTATGGAGTCAGAAAATCCCTGCGCCCTGGCGAAGCGCTGGAAAGCAGTTTATCAGGCAAAATGTGAGGCGATGGCATGATACCAAAAATAAAAATCTGCGGTTTAAGCCGCATAGAGGATATCGAAGCAGTGAATGAGGCGGGAGCGGATTATGCGGGATTTGTTTTTTTTGAAAAGAGCAAACGCAATGTCAGTCCGGATAAGGCGTCGAAGCTGCTTTGCAGATTGGATAAAGGCATTCAGGCTGTGGCGGTCTGTGTGAGCCCTGCGGCGGAAGCGTTAAAAAGATACAGTGACATGGGGTTTGATATCATCCAGATACATGGAAAAATACCCTGGGATGCACTGGGAGACGGGGGCGCTCCACTCTGGCAGGCGGTTAATATTTCCGGGGGTATCTGCGAAGAACAGTTCCTGCAGCGCCCGCGTATCAGGGGATATGTTGTGGACGGAGCCGATTATGGCGGAGGAAAAACCTTTGGCTGGGAGTCGGATGAGAGTTTTGCGGAAACAATCCTTAAGCCTTTTCGAAACGTATTGGGAAACCGTGAATTTATATTGGCGGGCGGGCTGAACGAGGGAAATGTCGCCGATGGTATCCGGCTTTTTCAACCGGATATCGTGGATGTCAGCAGCGGCGTGGAAGAATGTAATTTAAAAAGCAGAAAGTTAATACAGGCATTTATCAGAAAGGTGAGAGAATCATGAAAAAAACTTATTATGGAGAATTTGGCGGACAGTATGTGTCGGAATCATTGATGAATACGTTAGAGGAGCTGGACGCGGCTTTTGAAGAGGCAATTAAGGATTCGAAATTTATAGAGGAATACAATTATTATCTGAAACAGTATGTGGGCAGGGAAACGCCTCTTTATTATGCAGAGCGTCTCAGCAAAAAGTATGGAACCAAAATTTACTTAAAGAGAGAAGATTTGAATCACACCGGAGCCCATAAAATTAACAATGTAATCGGTCAGATTCTTCTGGCAAAGAGGATGGGCAAGAAAAAAGTAATTGCAGAAACCGGAGCAGGACAGCACGGTGTGGCAACCGCTACCGGAGCGGCGCTTTTTGATATGGAATGTACGGTTTATATGGGAAAAGAGGACATACAGCGTCAGGCGTTGAATGTAATGCGCATGGAGATGCTTGGCACGAAAGTAGTCAGTGTGGAATCCGGGAGCAACACATTAAAGGATGCGACAAATGAGGCAATCCGCACATGGGCAAAAACAGCAGAGGATACGTTTTATATTATTGGTTCCGCAGTGGGACCGTATCCCTATCCGAAAATGGTAAAAGAGTTTCAGCGGGTAATCAGTGCGGAGGCGAAGGAACAGCACTATGCGGCAGAGGGGAAGCTGCCGGATGTGGTGATGGCATGTGTCGGCGGCGGTTCCAATTCCATCGGCATGTTTGCGGAATTTATTGATGAGAAAGATGTGGAATTGATTGGAGTGGAGGCTGCCGGACTTGGTATAGAGACCGGAAAACATGCATCGGCAATGGCTCTTGGCGCGCCGGGAACATTGCATGGTATGCGCTCTTATCTGCTTCAGGACGAGGATGGCAATGTACAGCTTGCCCATTCCATTTCTGCGGGGTTGGATTATCCAGGCGTCGGACCGGAGCACGCATATCTGAGAGATTCCGGCAGGGCGCAGTATGTGTCCATTACGGATCAGGAGGCGATGGATGCGCTGATGGAGCTTTGCAAACTGGAAGGTATTATCCCGGCCATCGAGAGCGCTCATGCGATGGCATATGCATTTAAGAAAGCCAAAGAGATGACGATGGAGCAGTCTATGATTATCTGTCTGTCCGGCCGTGGTGATAAGGATGTAAATACCATCGCGGATTACCTGGCCGGAAAAGGATATTTGAACTAGGAAAAACAGAAAGTATATCACTGAGAAAGAGAGCAAGCGGGAGGTTTCAGATGAATCGCATAGAAAAAAGATTAGCAGAATTACAGGAAAAAAATGAAAAAGCATTTATCACTTATATTACGGCAGGACTTCCGGACATGGAGCGCTGCGCCAAATTGATTCAGGCGCAGGAAGAGGCAGGACTTGATATTTTGGAGCTGGGTATCCCATTTTCCGATCCGGCGGCGGACGGTCCGGTTATCCAGGATGCATCTTACCGTTCAATTTTAAAGGGAACAACTTTAAGAACCTGTTTTGAACTGGTGGAAAAGGTCAGAACATCCGGCGTGCAGATGCCGATTGTATTTATGATGTATTACAATACCCTGCTGCATTACGGCGTGAAAGAGTTTGTGGAAAAATGTGTGGCAGTTGGCGTGGACGGACTGATTATTCCGGATTTGCCGCTGGAGGAACAGGGAGACTTAAAAGAGGCCCTTGAAGGTCAGGATGCAACAATACTGATTCAGCTTGTCGCTCCGGTTTCCAAACAGCGTATTCCCCGGATTTTGAAAGATGCGAGAGGCTTTGTATACTGCGTATCCTCTATGGGAGTTACGGGGCAGAGCGCCCAGTTCCACCGGGAAGTCATTTCTTATCTGACGGATGTAAAAAATCAGTCTGAGATTCCGGTTATGATGGGATTTGGCATCCGTACCGCAGAGGACGTGGAGCCAATGAAGGATATTATTGACGGCGCAATCGTGGGCTCTCATTTTATTAACCTGATGGAATCCTGCGGTTATGATCTGGATACAGCAAAAAATTATATTCGCACATTCAAAAATCAATTTGTATAGGAGGGGCATTCTTATGAAACAGGCAATTCAAAAAGTTGTAGATGGAAATAACCTGACAAGGGAAGAAGCAAAATCTGTTATGGAAAAACTGCTGACGGGGGAAGCGACCCAGGCACAGATCGCATCCTTTTTGACAGCGCTTCGCATGAAGGGTGAGACGATGGATGAGATTGTAGGTCTTGCAACGGTCCTTGGCGACAAAGCAGAGCATATCCATCCGGACGTGCCGAATTATATTGATTTGGTGGGAACAGGCGGAGACTGTACGTATTCTTTTAATATTTCCACTACGGCAGCTTTGGCGGCGGCAGCGGCAGGACTTCCCATTGCAAAACACGGAAACCGTTCCATTTCCAGCAAGAGCGGTGCGGGGGATGTACTGGAAGCTTTGGGTGTCAATATTATGACAGAGCCCAAAAAAGTGGAGGCATGTGTCAGGGAAGTCGGCATCGGTTTTATGTTTGCCCAGACTTTCAATAAATCTATGCGATTTGTGGGTCAGGCCCGCAATGAAATGGGCATTCGTACCGTATTTAATATCTTAGGACCGCTGGCGAATCCGTCCGGGGCAAAGGGAATGGTTGTGGGCGTTTATGATCCTTCCCTGACAGAAGTGCTGGCATCTGCGATGTCCCGGCTTGGCGTGGAACGGGCATTTGTAGTCAGCGGAAAAGACAATATGGATGAGATTACTTTAAGTACGGAGACCGTTGTATCTGAATTAAAGGATGGGGAGGTTCGTACTTTTGAAGTGTCTCCCGAACAGTTTGGAATGAAACGTGTGCCGTTGTCCGAGCTTCAGGGGGGCAGCGCGGTTCAAAATGCAGAGATTACAAAAGCGATTCTTTCCGGTGAAAAAGGAGCGAAGCGCGACATTGTGTTGTTAAACGCAGGCGCATCTCTCTATATCGGCGGCATAGCAGGCAGTATTGAGGAAGGAATTAAACTGGCAGAGGAGGCAATTGATTCCGGAAAAGCGCTGGAAGTGCTTCAGAAGCTTGTGGAATACACAAATAGTTAAATAATGGAGGTAACAAATTGAAAGACGGACTAACAAGAATTTCGAAAATTGATACATATTTAAACTGTGCTGAAATATGCATCAGGGTGAGGGATACGCTTTATGCCGTGCTTAGAATAAGCATATATTTTTAATCAGGGGGAAAGATATGATTCATGAAAAAATAGCAATTCAGGCAAGGGGAATGAAAGAGACAGGATGTTTATACACATACTTTTTAGACAGTTCTCCGGAAATGCATCCTGATGTGAATCGTCCGGTTGTAGTTTTATGTCCGGGCGGAGGATATGAAATGACATCGGACCGGGAGGCGGAGCCGGTGGCGCTTCGGTTTTTGGCAATGGGGTATCATGCCGTGATTTTGCGCTACTCGGTGTATCCTGCACATTATCCGGCAGCATTGCTGCAGGTGGCGGGAACAGTAAAATATTTAAAGGATCATGCCAAACAGTATCATATCGACCCGGATAAGATTATTATTCAGGGCTGTTCTGCCGGCGGACATCTTGCGGCCAGTTATGGAGTTTTCTGGAATAAACCGTTTTTGGCTGAAACACTGGAAGTGGAAAGCGGTTATCTGAAACCGGCTGCGCTTTTGCTCTGTTATCCGGTGATTTCTTCAGGAGAAAAAGCCCATGAGGGCTCTTTTCGAAATTTGCTGGGAGAGCGTTATGATGAATTGAAAGAGGAGATGTCTCTGGAAAATCAGGTAACAGAGCATACTCCGAAAACATTTTTGTGGCATACCGCCACGGACGATACCGTTCCGGTGGAAAATTCCATTTATTTTTTTCAGGCGTTACATGAGAAAAATATTCCGGTCGAAATGCACATCTACCCGGTCGGCGGACATGGACTCAGTCTGGCAAATTATGAAACCAGTTATGCCGATGGATATGGCATTCAGAAAGAATGCGAAAGCTGGATTGACCTGGCAGGCGATTGGTTAAAGACAATATGAGGGCAGAGATTATGAAACAAAATTCAATGGTAGATATTATAAGAGATCAGACGCTGCGCGCGTTGTGGGAAGTAAAAAATGTGATTGACTGTATTCCTGATGAGATATGGAATTAAGAAATATTGTGAAATGCCATGCTGGAAGCATGTTTATCATATGCTTCATTCTCTCAATTTATGGTTTGTAAATCCAAGAGATAAAGATTTTCAGGAACCGGAAATACATGAGAAAAATCTGGATAAATACGCATGCTTTTCCATGTGTTATAAAATGCTCTTTGCACATACTATCACTGTAACCGAACGAAAGTTACAACAACACACAAAGGAGGAAGCAAGATATGTCAGGAAGTACAAACAAAGCTTCTGTTCCAGAAGCAAAGAGCGCATTAAATCGTTTTAAATTCGAGGTTGCGAATGAGCTTGGTGTGCCGTTAAAGGAAGGTTACAACGGCGACCTGACTTCCCGTCAGAACGGCTCTGTTGGCGGCTATATGGTCAAAAAGATGATCGAAGCCCAGGAAAAACAGATGGCAGAACAGTAGGACGATTAAGGCACCGAAGAAAAAATTGTGAGGAATATGCTTAGGCAGCAGGAATCACAAAAAGGAAAGCCCCGGTTCATAATCATGAATCAGGACTTTCTTTTTTTCGCAGGAATATTGCGAAGCACACTTTTGTTCCGGGAACTTGCCTGTTCTGGTAAATTTTATTCTTCGAGCAGCTCCAGACCGGAGATGTCAGGGGAAATAGTCAGAGAATAATTTGTGTAATAAACGACAAATCCGGGTTTTGCCTTATTTGGTTTTTTGACATTTTTCTTTTGCAGATAGTCAATTTCCACTTTTTCGTTTCCCCGTCCTCTGGAATAGTAGGCTGCCAGTTTTCCGGCCTCCTCAAAGGCGCGGTCCGGCATTTCCCCGGTCTTTGTTTTGACAAGCACATGGGAGCCGGGCATCCCCTTTGCGTGAAACCACCAGTCATTTCCTTCTGCGAATTTAAAAGTAAGCTCATCATTTTGAAAATTGTTTTTTCCGACATAAATGTCAAAGCCATCTGTAGAGCGATAGTGATAAGGTCTGCTTTTTCCCTGCTGCTTTTTTTTGGAATATTTGTGTTTTATATATCCGCTCTCCATCAGCTCCTCTTTAATCTGCTGCAAATCTGCTTCAGATTCCGCAATGTCCAGAGCTGTGGCAATGGATTCAAGGTGTTCGATTTCCATGCGGGTATCTTCAATCAGTTCGCTTAACGCTTCAAAAGTACGCTTTAATTTTCCGTATTTGTCAAAATATTTTTTCGCGTTCTCCCGGGGCGTCATGGTGGGGTCCAAAGGAACCCGGACCATCTCATTCGTATAGTAATTTAATGCATCAAAACCACTGGCTCCTTCCTCTGCCTGATAGCCGTATGTGTGGATCAATTCCCCGTATAGTTTATATTTTTCACGTTTCGCAGTGTCTTTTAACTGTTTTTGCTGAAGATCATATTTTTTTCTGTTTCGCTCCAATACCGTATTGACTACATGGCGTAAATCAGAGGATTTCTGGCGGATACGGGCGTAGGCGCTCCGCTCTGAATAGTAGCTTTCCAATACGTCCGAGATGGATTCATGGAAAATGCTCTGACAGTCTGCATAGGACATCAGCCGGATAGAAGCAAATTCCACCGGTTCATCTTTGGACTTAACGATATTCGGATAAAATACACCCTGACGGATATCATTCATAATCGAAAAAAATGCATCTGAAAGGCAGAGCAATTCCTGCTCATTCAGGGAAGCGCAGGGAGCATCGCCGTCAATATTCGAGCGATAGCACAGTTCGTTTGCTGCAAGAGGGCTGATGCCGGTATAGGATGTATAAATTGCCTTTGCTATGGACATTGGTTTTCCAGAGACCGTATTGAAAAATTCTTCCCTTGTCTCTTTCAATGGATTTTTTTTATCCTGCTGCGCCGGAATGAAATAAGTCCGTCCCGGAAGCACCTCCCGGACGGAGCTGATCTGTGCGGAAATATGTTTGATACTGTCCAGAATCATATCATTTTCATCACAGAATATGATATTGCTGTGCTTGCCCATCAATTCCACAATCAGACGTTTGCGGCGCAGATCGCCCAGGTCGTCCAGATGTTCAATCTCAAAAACCAGGATCCGTTCCATATCGGGCTGCGTGACTGATACAATACGCCCGTTTGCAATATGTTTGCGCAGCAGCATACAAAAATTTGGCGCCGTCATCGGGCCTGGCTTATTTTTATCCGTGATGTAGGCGAGCGGCAGGGAAGCGCTTGCCGAGAGAAGCAGGCGGCTTTTTGCGCCGGAGCCTTTGAACGTGAGCAGCAATTCATCATTTTCCGGCTGGGCAATTTTGCTGATGCGGGCGCCGGAAAAAGCTTCATTTAATTCTTTTGCCAGATTGGCAATTACAATTCCATCAAGAGCCATAAAAACCTCCCAGTGAGTTTTTGTGTTATATAGTATAACTGATTTTCAAAAAAAATCAAACTGTAACTGGAAAACAGAGGAAAAATATGCTATATTATAAAATACTGCATTATAACAGATAATGTCATTTATATTACAGGATAAAGAAGGGGGGATGAAACATGGGGCAGGAACAGAAAAATCCGCTTGCTTATGAAAAAGTGGGAAAATTAATTGTGAAATTTACGATACCGGCGATTATCAGTATGCTGGTGAGTTCCCTTTATAATATTGTGGATCAGATTTTTATCGGCCAGGGGGTTGGAATGCTGGGAAACGCAGCAACCAACATCGCTTTTCCGGTCAGCATTATATGCACGGCAACGGCGCTTTTGCTTGGCATTGGAAGCGCATCGAATTATAATCTGCGTTCCGGTGCGGGATTTCAGGAGAAAGCTGCGAGAATTGCCGGTTGCGGCCTGGCTCTTCTCGCAATCTGCGGCGTTATAATTATGGTGGTTATACTGGCGTTTCTGGAGCCGTTGATGAATCTGTTCGGTTCCACGCCGGAGGTGCTTCCTTATGCGCTTGATTATACGGGTATCACCGCTGTCGGAATACCGTTTCTTGTTTTGACCACCGGGGGATGCCATCTGGTCAGGGCGGACAGAAGCCCGTCATTTTCTATGGCATGTATGCTGAGCGGGGCAATTATCAATACGGTTTTGGACCCGTTGTTTATTTTTAAATTCCATTGGGGAATCAAGGGCGCAGCCTGGGCGACGGTCATTGGACAGATTGTATCCGGCATCATGATTATTGTATATTTTTCACGTTTGTCTAAAATGAAATTGTCAAAGGAAATGTTTATACCGAGGGCGGAGCAGTTAAAAGCAATTCTTTCTCTTGGTATGGCGTCCTGCATCAACCAGGTGGCAATCGCAGTTGTTCAGATTGTCATGAATAATACTCTGCGCATTTATGGCTCAAATTCTATCTATGGCGCCGATATCCCCCTGGCATGTGTGGGGATCATCTCAAAAGTGAATATGGTATTTATGGCTATCTGTATTGGCATTTCACAGGGCTGCCAGCCTATATTTGGATTCAATTACGGCGCCAGGCTCTATGGAAGGGTGAGGGAGACTTACCGGCGGGCGGCTACGGCTGCCATGATTGTGGGCATTTGCTTTTTTATATGTTTCCAATTGTTTCCGCGTTCGATTATTTCAATTTTCGGAACGGGGAGTGAAGAATATTTCTATTTTGCACAGCGGTACTTCAGAATTTATATGATGATGACGTTTATCAACGGTATCCAGCCGATGTCCTCCGGGTTCTTTACGTCTATCGGAAAAGCAAAACTGGGTATGATTGTGTCGCTGACAAGACAGATTATCTTTCTTCTTCCGTTGATTATCATTTTCCCGATTTTTTTGGGAATAGACGGCGTGATGTATGCCGGACCGATCGCGGATGGAATGGCTGCGGTGATAACGATCCTGTTTGTGTCAAAGCAGATGAAAATCATGCGCCAGGCTGAACAGAAAGGTTTGACTTCATAGAAAAAACATTCTATAATGAATTGATATGCACGGGAGCAATGAGCAGCCTGCAAATGGCGCTGCGGAGTAGGAGTAGATAAATGATAAAAAGCATGACGGGATTTGGCCGGTGTGAATTATCCGATGAAAAACGGAAGATTACGGCAGAATTAAAAGCTGTAAATCACAGATATCTGGATGTAAATATCAAAATGCCGAAAAAGCTGAATATTTTTGAGGCGGCAATCCGTAACCTTTTGAAGGAATATATTCAGAGAGGTAAGATTGATATTTATATCAGCTACGAAGATTTTTCCGAGAAAACGGTAATGGTCAAATATAATGCGGCGATCGCCGGAGAGTATTTGAAATATTTGAGGCAGATGGCACAGGATTTTCAATTGGAGGATGATATCCGGGTCAGCGCTTTGTCACGGTATCCGGAAGTCTTTTCTATGGAAGAACAATCTGTGGATGAGGACGAACTCTGGTCTATGCTGCAGACTGTTTTAAGGAAAGCCTGTGAACAGTTTGTGGAAAGCCGTATCTCCGAGGGAGTACGCCTGAAAGCGGATTTGGCCGAAAAGCTGAATCATATGCTCGTAAACGTGGCGAAGGTGGAAGAACGGGGACCGGAAATTCTCACGGAATACCGCAGGAAGCTGGAAGAAAAAGTATATGAGCTGCTCGGCGATACCCAGATTGATGAATCACGCATTTCAACAGAACTGGTTATTTTTTCTGACAAAATCTGCACGGATGAGGAGACTGTCCGCTTAAAGAGCCATATCCAGTCGATGCTGGATGCGCTGGAGAGCGGCGACGGCGTTGGACGCAAGCTTGATTTTATTGCACAGGAGATGAACCGCGAAGCCAACACAATCCTGTCAAAAGCAAATGACCTTGAAACTTCCGGTATTGCAATTGATTTAAAGACGGAGATTGAAAAAGTCCGGGAACAGATACAAAATATTGAATAATGATTGAAGCGCTGTCTGAAAAATATTGTTTGAAATGAAATATAGTTTGAAACAATATCATCATTTTATAAGAGCAGCGATATAAAAAGAGGTAACTATGTCAAAATTGATGAATATCGGCTTTGGAAATGTAGTGAATACGGAAAAGATTGTCGCTATTGTCAATCCTGATTCCGCCCCTGCAAAACGGATTGTCCAGAGAGCAAAGGATACGGAGCGCATTGTGGATGCCACGCAGGGACGCCGGACAAAGAGTATTATACTGACTGACAGCGATCATGTGATTTTATCGGCATTGCAGCCGGATACGCTGGCAGGAAGATTTCAGAGTAAAGAAGGCTTAGAAGAGGGGAGAGCGTAATGTCAGATGCAGGTTTACTGATCGTGTTATCCGGTTTTTCCGGTTCCGGCAAGGGTACGATTATGAAGGAGCTTCTTTCGCGCTACCCGGAGGAATATGCACTTTCCATTTCTGCCACTACGCGCAGCCCGCGTCAGGGAGAAGTGGATGGCAGAGAGTATTTTTTCAGGACGAAAGAAGAATTTCAGCAGATGATCCGGGAAAATGCTCTGCTTGAGTATGCACAGTATGTGGAAAATTATTACGGCACGCCGAAAGCTTATGTGGAAGAACAGCTTGCAAACCGGAAAAATGTCATTCTGGAAATAGAAATCCAGGGGGCGTTGAAGATAAAAGAACAGTTCCCGGAGACGCTGCTGCTGTTTGTGACTCCGCCGTCGGCTCCTGTTTTAAAGGAACGTCTGACCGGCCGGGGAACCGAGACGGAGGAGGTTATTCATTCCAGGCTGACCCGCGCAGTAGAGGAGGCGGATGGCTGTGAAGTGTACGATTACCTGATTGTAAACGACAGGCTGGAGGAATCTGTGGAGGAGGTTCATCAGATTATCCGAAGCGAGCGCAGCCGTATGCGGCGCAATCTGAATGTGATTGAAACGATAAAAAATGAATTAAAACAATTTGTGAAAGGAGATTTATCATGATACATCCATCTTATAC
>CAZGMH010000042.1:0-13833 GCA_964526765.1 uncultured Eubacterium sp. | reverse complement strand
AAAAGGATGAAAAAAGTATAAAAACCTAGTTGACAAATAGGAATAATAGGAATATAATACACCCAACGACTAAAACATAGTAAACAGATACGAATTATAGGAGGTAACAAAAATGGCTAACATTTATAAAGGAACACTTGGTCTTATCGGTAATACCCCATTGGTTGAGGTAGTCAATCTGGAGAAAGATCTTGGATTGGAAGCAACAATTCTCACAAAATTAGAATACTTCAATCCCGCAGGCAGTGTCAAGGACAGAATTGCAAAGGCAATGATTGAGGATGCGGAGGAGAAAGGAATTTTAAAAGGGGATTCCGTTATTATTGAGCCGACAAGCGGCAATACAGGTATTGGTCTTGCGGCTATCGCAGCGGCAAAGGGATACCGCATTATTCTTACCATGCCGGAAACCATGAGTATTGAGAGAAGAAATATTTTAAAAGCATACGGCGCAGAGCTGGTTCTGACCGAGGGCTCCAAAGGTATGAAAGGCGCGATTGAGAAAGCAGAGGAGCTTTCAAAAGAGATTCCGAACAGCTTTATCCCGGGACAGTTTGTAAACCCGGCTAACCCGGCAATCCACAAAGCTACAACCGGACCGGAAATCTGGAATGATACGGACGGAGCTGTAGATATTTTTATCGCCGGCGTAGGTACAGGCGGCACCCTGACAGGTGTAGGCGAATACCTGAAATCCCGGAAACCGGATGTAAAAATCATCGCAGTTGAGCCTGCCGGCTCACCGGTTCTTTCCGAAGGAAAAGGCGGACCCCATAAGATTCAGGGTATCGGCGCAGGTTTTGTACCGGATGTATTAAATACAAGTATTTATGATGAGATTATCACCATTGAAAATGATGATGCGTTTGCAACAGGCAAATTACTGGCAAAGGCAGAGGGTGTTCTCGTAGGAATTTCCTCCGGTGCAGCGCTGCATGCGGCAATCCAGGTGGCAAAGCGCCCGGAAAACAAGGGTAAAACAATTGTGGCATTGCTGCCGGATACAGGAGACAGATACTATTCTACACCGCTTTTTACAGAAGCATAAAACAAGTAATAAGGGCTGCATATCTTAAATAAATTTGAGGGCGTGCAGCCCTGATAAATAAATCAAAATCATATTAAACAGATAGGAGAAATGACAAATGGCAGAAAAAATCGCAAGAAAAGATAGAAAATTAAAATTTGAGACATTACAGTTACATGTAGGACAGGAAAATCCGGATCCGGCATCCGATGCAAGAGCCGTTCCGATTTATGCTACCACATCCTATGTGTTCAGAAATTCTGCTCACGCGGCAGCGCGTTTCGGACTGGCAGACGCAGGTAATATTTACGGCAGGCTGACAAACTCCACACAGGGCGTATTCGAGGACAGGATCGCAGCTTTGGAGGGCGGCGTTGCAGGTCTTGCCCTTGCATCCGGCGCAGCGGCTATCACCTATACGATTCAGGCTCTTGCAAGACAGGGAGAGCATATTGTGGCACAGAAGACAATTTACGGCGGAACATCGAATCTGCTCGCCCATACGCTTCCGCTTTTGGGTATCACGACCACATTTGTGGATGCGCACAACCTTGAGGAAGTAGAAAATGCAATTCAGGAAAACACAAAAGCGGTTTATTTAGAGACGCTTGGAAATCCGAACAGCGATATCCCGGATATTGATGCAATTGCCGAAATCGCTCACAAACATGGGCTTCCGGTAGTAGTGGACAACACATTCGGAACACCATACATGATCCGTCCGATTGAGCACGGTGCAGATATCGTTGTTCATTCCGCCACAAAATTCATCGGCGGACATGGAACGACCCTCGGCGGCGTAGTTGTAGACGGCGGCACATTTGACTGGGCGGCAAGCGGCAGATATCCCTGGATTTCCGAGCCGAATCCAAGCTATCACGGTGTAAAATTCACAGAGGCAGCCGGACCGGCAGCATTTGCAACTTATATCCGCGCAATCCTCCTTCGCGATACCGGCGCAACGATCTCCCCGTTTGCAGCATTCCTGCTTTTACAGGGAACAGAGACATTGTCCCTGAGACTGGACCGTCATAATGAGAATACGAAAAAAGTTGTGGAGTACCTGGTAAATCATCCGTTAGTAGAGCGTGTAAATCATCCGTCTCTTCCGGACCATCCGGATCATGAGTTGTATGAGAGATACTTCCCGAACGGAGGGGCAAGCATCTTTACCTTTGAGATTAAAGGCGGCCAGGAAGAAGCGCACAAATTTATTGACAACCTGGAGCTGTTCTCCCTGCTGGCAAACGTAGCGGATGTAAAATCTCTTGTAATCCATCCGGCTACCACAACGCACAGCCAGTGCACAGAGGAAGAATTGCTTGATCAGGGAATCAAACCAAATACGATCCGTCTGTCCATCGGAACAGAAAATATTGACGATATTATTCAGGATCTTGACGAGGCGTTCAAAGCATTACAGTAAAATACGGAAGCATTATCATGATTGAATGATACAGTAAAATTGTGGAGGTAAGGATGAAATTTTCGAAAAAAAGCAGATATGGTCTGACAGCGCTGATTGATTTAACTGTGCATTCGAAATCGGGACATGTGGCGTTAAACAGTATCGCTGAAAGAAATAACATTTCTCCACAGTATCTGGAACAGGTTTTTGCGGCGCTTCGAAGAGCCGGAATTGTAAAGAGTGTAAAAGGCCCCCAGGGCGGATACCTCTTAAATACTGCACCTGAGAAAATCACGGTGGCTGCTGTCTTAAATGCGCTGGACGGCAGTTACCGGCTGGAAGATGAGGAAGCGCCGGAGGATAGCGCGTATCGGGGAATATCCGTCACAATTCAGAAGAAAGTGATTGATGAAGTAAATGCGCAGCTTGACCGGATTTTGCAGAATCTGACTTTGGCAGATTTGGAGAAAAATTATCTGGATTACCACAGATATGATCAAAGTATGTATTATATCTAGTTTGCAAAAATGAGAACATCATCCGAATTTGTTGAGGAGCTTATATGGAACAGACAAAGGTGACAAAAGAAGATTTGCAGAAAATCGGAGAATTTATTGAAGATGTTCGATTTGGGTCTGTGACGGTTATCGTACAGGACGGTCGGATTGTACAGATAGAAAAACATGAAAAACTGAGACTGAACAACCCATCATCAAAGTAAAACTGACCGGAGAACCGGAGGTTTGAAGTGCAATATTCAAATCTCCGGTTTTTGTATAGGAACTAATTGCGCTATTTCCGGAAGTGTTTTAAAATTGGGATAGGATTTATGGAGGAAAGAGATGGCGATTGATTATGCGGCTTTAAAAAAGGGCGGTTTTATGCGGCAGAAGCAGAAAGGGTATTTTTCGCTCCGGCTGCAGGTGGTAGGCGGCGCGCTCACCGCAGAAAATCTTAAAAAAATACAGGAAGTGGCCGACCGTTACGGTCATGGCTATGTACACCTGACATCCAGACAGGGCGTGGAAATCCCTTTTATCAAATATGAGGATATCGAGGAGGTCAGGGCGGAACTGGCAAAGGGAGGATGTAAGCCCGGCGTCTGCGGCCCCCGTGTCCGCACGGTAACGGCATGTCAGGGAAGCGCGGTCTGTCCAAGCGGAAATATTGATGCTTATAAGATTGCAGAAGAACTGGATAAAAGATATTATGCAAGGGAGCTTCCGCATAAATTTAAATTCGGAGTGACCGGCTGCCAGAATAACTGCCTGAAAGCAGAGGAAAATGACCTGGGAGTGAAGGGCGCCCTGGATGTAAAATGGCTTCAGGATAAATGCACACTCTGCGGCGTATGTGAAAAGGCATGCAGGGCAGGGGCAATTGAAATAAAAGACGGCGTATTGACAACGGATTTCGAGAAGTGCAATAACTGCGGCCGATGTGTGAAAGCGTGTCCCTTCGACGCATGGGAGGGTGAGAGCGCCTATATCGTATCCTTCGGCGGTTTATTTGGAAATACGATATATCAGGGAAACAGCCTTCTGCCCCTCATCAAATCAGAAGAACAGTTATATCGGGTGACAGATGCGGCAATCCAGTTTTTTGACGATCATGCAAATCCGGGTGAACGCTTTAAGTTCACGCTGGACAGAGTTGGCTGGGACAAATTTGAGACAGTAATCCGGGAGGCATATGATGGAAAAGATTCAAAGTGATGAAAAAATTGATATTACAGATGTGGTTTGCCCCATGACTTTTGTAAAAGCAAAAGCCGCAATTGATGAGCTGGAAATCGGACAGATTTTGGAAGTGATTATGAACGACGGGGAACCGACAGAAAATGTGCCCAGAAGCATGAAAGAGGAAGGACAGCAGGTGCTGAAGCTGGAGAAAATGCAGGAAGGCGCTTACCGCATGTTTGTGAAAAAATTGGAGGATTAATTATGGTTTTAACAGTCGCAGGAGAAAAGAAAACGTTTAAAGACGGGTTGAATGTAAAGGAACTGATCGAAGCAGAAAAGGTGGAGACGCCGGAGTATGTTACGGTATCCCTGAATGATGAATTTTTGGATCATGACCGTTTTGAGACTACTGTTTTGAAAGACGGCGATAATGTAGAGTTTATTTATTTTATGGGCGGAGGAGCATATTAATGGCATTTACGGATGAACAATTGGAGCGCTATTCCAGACATATTATTTTGAAAGAGGTCGGGATAAAAGGTCAGAAAAAACTGTTAAACGGCAAAGTCCTGATTATCGGAGCCGGAGGTTTGGGCTCGCCTGCCGCCATGTATCTCGCGGCAGCCGGGGTAGGCACAATCGGAATTGCGGATGCGGACGAGGTGGATTTGTCCAATCTGCAGCGGCAGATTATTCATGAGACTGCGGATTTGGGAAAGCCAAAGGTTTTATCTGCGAAAGAATCTATGGAGCGCATGAATCCGGATGTGAAAGTACATACCTATCACACCTTTGTAATGTCTGACAATATCCGGGAGCTGATCCGGGAATATGATTTTATCATTGACGGAACCGACAATTTTCCCGCAAAATTTTTGATAAATGATGCCTGCGTCATGGAGGGAAAACCCTTTTGTCATGGAGGAATCATCCGGTTTAAAGGACAGCTTATGACGTATGTGCCGGGGCAGGGGCCGTGTTACCGCTGCATTTTTCAGTCTCCGCCGCCAAAGGATGCGGTTCCGACCTGTAAACAGGCGGGCGTAATCGGGGCGATGGCGGGTGTAATCGGATGCCTGCAGGCAATGGAGGCAGTAAAATATCTTCTCGGAGTCGGTGATCTGCTTGTGGGAAGGCTGCTGACATACGATGCTTTGACAATGGAATTTCGGACAATTAAGCTTCCCAAAAAAGTTCCGTCCTGCGCGGTCTGCGGTGAAAATCCGACCATTACGGAATTGATTGATTATGAGCAGGCAGAATGTGATATGCACTAATAGGCTTTATTCAAAAATGGAGTTGGGATTATGATTTATATAAAGAGGGAAGATTACGGCGGAATGATTGCCTATGCCGTCGGGGAACTTCCGGCGGAAGCCTGCGGGCTTCTGGGCGGAACTGTTGACGGGGATGAGAAAAGGGTCGAGAAGGTATATTACCTGACAAATCTGGACGCCAGCAATGAACATTTCTCCATGGACCCCAGGGAGCAGTTTCAGGCGATCAGGGACATGCGCCAAAAGGGACTTCAAATGATCGGGAACTGGCATTCCCATCCGGAATCACCTTCCAGACCATCCGGGGAGGATAAGCGGTTAGCATATGATTCCAAAATCAGATACTTGATTTTGTCCCTGGAGTGCAGGGAAAAACCGGTGTTGAATGCATTTGCAATCGTGGATGGCGAAGTGTCAAAAGAAGAAATTGTTATCTTATAGGCTGCGCTCGGCGCAGCCTGAATTTTTATGAGAAGGTGGTATAACAAATGGATTTTAATACAAGATTACTGCATGGAAAATCAGTGGGCGGATATACCCAGGGAGCTACGCTGCCATCTATAAGCCAGGTTAGCGCGTTCACCTATGAGACGGCAGAACAGTTGGAAAAGGTGTGTAATAACCGGGCGCCGGGATATGCGTATACACGTATTGGAAATCCCACTGTGGATGCATTTGAACGGAGAATCTGCGAGCTGGAGGGCGGTGTGGGAGCGATTGGCTGTTCCTCCGGCATGTCGGCGGTGACGCTGGCGCTGCTCAATATTCTGCGCGCGGGGGATGAAGTGATTGCGGGGAGCGGACTGTTCGGCGGAACGATTGATTTGTTCGGAGATCTGGAAGGGCTGGGAATCCACACAAAATATGTGGAACACATTGCCGTGGATACCATAGAACCGCTGATTACAGATAAGACGAAGGTTGTATTTGGGGAAGTGATCGGCAATCCGGGATTGAATGTCATCGACATTCAATCGGTTGCAGATTTTGTCCATAAAAAGAGGATTCCCTTTATTGTAGATAACACAACGGCTACCCCTTTTCTGGTAAAGCCTTTTGAACTTGGGGCGGATGTGGTCGTTCATTCCTCTTCCAAATATATCAACGGGGGCGGCAATTCGATTGGCGGAGTGATTATTGACGGCGGAAAGTTTCAATGGGATACCGGGCGTTATCCCTCATTTGCCGAATATAAAAAATACGGGAAATTTGCCTACCTGTTCAAACTCCGAAACGGCATCTGGAGAAATATGGGCGGCTGTATGGCGCCGATGAACGCCTATCTGAACATTGTGGGAATGGAAACAATGGGGCTTCGGCTGGAGCGGATTTTTAAAAATGCATATCTTCTGGCACGGCATCTGGACAAAATGGATGGAATTACCGTAAATTATCCGATGCTGCCCGAAAATCCCTACAGAGAATTGTGTGAAAGGCAGTTTGGCGGACAGGGAGGAGCAATCCTGACGATACGGGCAGGCTCAAAGGAGCGGGCATATAAGCTGATCAATGCCTTAAAATATGCGGCAAAGGCAACCAATATCGGAGATATCCGTACATTGGTCATTCATCCCGCCTCCACAATTTATGTCCACAGTACGGAAGAACAGAAGGAAGCGGCGGGAGTATTTGACGACACGATCCGCGTCAGCGTAGGAATAGAGGACATTGACGATTTGCTGGAGGATTTCGCTTCGGCGGTGAAAGGGATTGACGAAAATTGAAAAAAATACTATAATACCTAGCATGTTTGTGGGAATAATAGGATATTTGGAGGGATATTATGAGACAACATACATTTGGCTCGGAGTATGGTTTCCAGACAAGGGCCGTACATACGGGGAATGATACAGATAGGGAGACGGGGGCTATTAAGCGTCCGATTACTATGGCAAACAGTTATGAGCTGCCCTATGATCCGACCGATATGAATTGGAGCAGTGCGGACGGAAATCTTTACACGCGCAACGGAGGTTCCAATCAAAAATATCTGCAGGAGAAGATTGCAAGCCTGGAGGGAGGAGAGGATTGCATTGTGCTGGCATCCGGGGTGGCAGCCCTGTCCGGCCTCTTTTTTGCGCTATTGAAGCAGGGAGATCATGTGATTTTTTCCAGCGTAACCTATATTGCGGTTTACCGGCTGTTAAATGAACTGCTGAACAATAAGTTCGGGGTGGAGACGACAATTGTGGATACCTCCGACCCGGAAAATGTGAGAAGGGCAATCCGTCCGAACACGAAACTGATTCATATTGAGACTCCGGGCAATCCGACGATTACAATTTCCGATATAGCTCAAATTGCAGAGATTGCCCATGAAAATCATGCGCTTCTTTCGGTTGACAATACCTTCGCTTCGCCGTATAATCAAAGACCAATAGAACTTGGAGCGGATTTTTCGATTGAGAGCCTGACAAAATATATCAATGGGCATGGGGATTCCATGGGCGGTTCCATTACCGGAAAGAAAGAATATCTGGATATTATACGCGCCCAGTCCCAGGTGAATCTGGGCGGCGTCATCAGCCCGTTTAATGCATGGCTGATTATGCGCGGTTCCGTAACGCTTCCGCTGCGTATGAGGCAGCACAACGAAAATGCCCTTGCCGTGGCGCGGTGGCTTGAGAACCTTGCATGTGTCAGTTTTGTAGCATATCCGGGATTGGAGAGCAACAGGGGATATGAAACTGCAAAAAAACAGATGTCGCCGGGATTTGGCGGCGTTTTGTCTTTCGGTCTTAAGGCAGACCATGATACGCATAACCGGTTTGTCAGCCATCTGAATGTCATTACCTCTGCGGTCTCGCTGGGGCATGATGAAAGCCTGATTGTGTTTCTCGGAGAGAAGGATGAGCGGCAGTATCTCTATCCCGAAGAATTTTCCAATGGATTTTTCCGTTTTTCCGTTGGAATTGAGGATGTGGAGGATATCATAGGCGACATTCGTCAGGCGTTGGAAAAAGTCGGCTTATTGTGAGAAGGAGAGAGCGACATATTGAACAAGAAAGCTATAATTGCCATGAGCGGCGGGGTGGATTCCAGTGTAGCTGCTTATCTGATGCAGGAAAAGGGTTTTTCGTGCATCGGAGTTACAATGAAACTTTTTCATAACGAAGATATAGGTGTTTCAAGGGCGCATACCTGCTGTTCTCTGGATGATGTGGAGGATGCCAGAAGTGTTGCATATTCCCTTGGAATGCCTTATTATGTTTTTAACTTTTCCGAGCGGTTTCAGGAGGATGTCATGGAGAGATTTGTGGATGCCTATGAAAATGGGAATACGCCGAATCCGTGCATTGACTGCAACCGGTATATGAAATTTAACAAGCTTTTTTTGCGTGCAAAAGAACTGCAGTATGATTATATAGCCACAGGACACTATGCCCGGATTGATTATGATGAAAAATCCGGCAGGTATCTGTTAAAGAAAGCCGTGGATCATACAAAAGACCAGAGTTATGTACTCTATTTTCTGACGCAGGAGCAGCTTGCCCATGTACAATTTCCGCTGGGCGGAATGCATAAGACCGAGGCGAGAAGAATTGCCGAAGAACAGGGATTTATCAACGCCGGAAAGCATGACAGCCAGGATATCTGTTTTGTCCAGGGCAAAAGCTATGGGGATTTTATTGAACAGTACAGGGGAAAGACTTATCCGGAGGGAAATTTTGTGGATAAGGACGGCAATGTTCTCGGAACGCACAGGGGAATTATCCGCTACACGATTGGCCAGCGCAAAGGACTTGGCATTGCGTTTCATGAACCGATGTATGTCATGGCAGTGGATCCGGCCGAAAACACAGTGACCCTGGGTTCCAATGCGGACCTTTTTACAGATACATTAATCGCAAAGGATATTAATCTGATCTCCGTAGACCGGATGGAGGAGCCAATGCGCCTGAAAGCAAAAGTGAGATACCGCCATCAGGAGCAGTGGGCGACCGTGACGCAGATAGACGATTGTACGATCCGGGTCGTTTTTGATGAGCCGCAGAGGGCGATTACTGCGGGTCAGGCGGTGGTCCTTTATGACGGAGATATTGTAGTGGGCGGAGGCACCATTTTGTCATCGTCAATGAGCAGCGGGAAATGATGAAACGGCGGAAGGATGATAAGACGGCGGAGCGCCGAAGCAGAAGGATAATAAGGCGGCGGAATGCCGGAGCAGATAAATGATAAGAGGATAAACGGCTGTCTTTGGAAGGGAATAGAGGAGAGCGTATGGATTTAATTGATAAATTGATTCAGAACCATGAATTGACAAAAAGTGAATTTGCGGAGCTTTTGAAAATGGCAGACGATTCTGCCGCGGCAAAGCGTCTTGCAGAAGAAGCCGTGCGCATTCGCAGCGAAGTATATGGGACGGCGGTTTATACCAGGGGATTGATTGAATATACAAATTACTGCAAAAATGACTGTTATTATTGCGGAATCCGACGGAGCAACAGGAATGCAAAGCGTTACAGGCTGACAGAAGAGGAAATTATGTCCTGTTGTGAAAACGGGTATGAGCTGGGGTTTCGTACCTTTGTGCTGCAGGGGGGCGAAGACCCGTATTTTAATGACGGGCGGATGGTCCGCATTATTCGCCGTATCAAGGAAAATTATTCGGATTGTGCGTTGACATTATCTATCGGGGAAAAAAGCTATGAGAGCTATAAGCTGTTTCGCGAGGCCGGAGCAGACCGCTATCTTCTTCGCCATGAAACGGCGAATGACGCCCATTACCGGATGCTGCATCCGGAAGAAATGAGTCTGGATGTGCGGAAAAAGTGCCTGTATGACCTGAAATCTCTGGGATTTCAGGTGGGAGCAGGATTTATGGTCGGTTCGCCGGGGCAGACAATGGAATGTCTGGCAGAGGATCTGATGTTTTTAAAAGAATTGCAGCCGCAGATGGTTGGCATAGGCCCCTTTATTCCGCATCATGATACGAAATTTGCGGATGCACAGAGCGGAAGCGTAAAAATGACATTGTTTTTACTTTCTGTTATTCGCATTATGCTCCCCCATGTACTTCTTCCGGCAACGACAGCTCTGGGCACGGCCGATCCTATGGGAAGGGAAAAGGGGCTGCAGGCAGGGGCGAATGTTGTTATGCCTAATTTATCCCCGGTAAAGAACCGGAAACAATATGACCTGTATGATAACAAAATCTGTACCGGTGAGGAGGCTGCGGAATGCCGCGGCTGTCTGGGGCGCAGGGTGGCGTCTGTCGGATATGAGCTGGTCAATGACCGGGGGGATTACCGGGCATAGTTTTAGACAGAGAGCAGAGAGACTTCTCTTTTAATACGCGGAGGATTGGATGAAGTCAATTACAATAGAGGAACTGGAACAATTAAATACAGAGGATATTACCGTGGTTGATGTCCGGTCTGAGCAGGACTTTAAACGGGGAGCGCTTGACGGCGCTGTCAATATCCCGCTTGCAGAGTTTGAGGAGCGGATGTCAGGGTTTGACAGAGAGAAGCCGGTCTATGTCATGTGCCATACCGGCGATAAGAGCAGGGACTGCGTGGAAATGCTTGAGGAAGCCGGATATGATGCAATCAATATTTCCGGCGGATACCGGTCTTTTTTGCGCCGTCAGCTTCGTGCATTTTTACAGGAGGAGACGGCTGCCCGGGAAAAGACGGCAGAGATAGAGCACAGCATCATAACAAAATTCAGAAAACCAATTTGGAGAAAATTTACAAAGGCTATCCGTGAATATGAGATGATTCAGGAGAATGATAAGATTGCCGTCTGTATTTCGGGCGGAAAAGATTCCATGCTGATGGCGAAATTGTTTCAGGAATTGAAAAAGCATGGCCAGATTCCCTTTGAGACGGTATTCCTGGTAATGAATCCCGGATATAATGCAGATAACTGGAAAATTATTCAGGATAATGCTAAAATACTTGGGATACCGCTGACGGTGTTTGAAAATGAGATTTTTGACATTGTGGCAGGCGTGGACAAAAATCCGTGTTATCTGTGTGCGCGGATGCGCAGAGGCTATTTGTACGCACAGGCGAAAAAGCTGGGCTGCAATAAAATTGCCCTCGGACATCACTTTGACGACGTGATTGAGACGATTCTGATGGGAATGTTCTATGCCGGCAAGGTAGAAACGATGATGCCGAAGCTTCACAGCAAAAATTTTGAAGGAATGGAGCTGATTCGTCCGCTCTACCTGATCAAAGAGGAAGATATCAAGGCATGGCGGGATTATCACCGGCTTCATTTTATCCAGTGTGCCTGCAGGTTTACGGAAAATTGTGTAAGCTGCGGCGGCGGACGCGGTTCCAAGCGGGATGAGATGAAAGATCTGATTGCCGAATTGCGGAAAAAGAGTGATGTAATAGAGCAAAATATTTTCCGAAGTGTTCACAATATTAATCTGAATACAGTCATCGGATATCACAAAAATGAAATGAAGTATAATTTCCTTGATGATTATGAACGATAAGCGGCAATCCGCTTATTATATAAAATAAGTGTTATATAAAACCAGTGTAAAGAGTGAGGAAAAGAGGATGGAAAAGGGATACAGTGTAACATCTGGCCGGGAAGTGGACAATATTGTCAGCTCCATTTTGGAGGATTATACGCGGGAGAGAACGATAGATGAGATGGAGGACTTTTTTGAGCAGCCGGATAAGGATGTCATCATTGATATTGTAGATAAGATGATGAAAATTATCTATCCTGGGTATTATAGGGATAAAATATACAAAAGCTATAATATCGACAATCATATGTCGATGATGATCGAGGATGTTATGTACCGTCTGAATAAACAGATTGTAAAGGTCAGCAAATTCTGCCCGGATTTCAAGGATATGTGCCAGGAGCGGATTGACAGGGAGGCATATGATATAACGGTAAAATTTTTGCAGAAGATTCCGAAAATCCGTGAATATTTAGAGGACGACCTTCATGCGGCGCTGGAGGGTGATCCGGCGGCAAACAGCTTTGGTGAGATTATTCTGGCATATCCCGGCCTGTTTGCCATTACGGTAAACCGCCTGGCCCACGAACTGTTTCTGCTGTCTGTTCCGTTGATTCCCCGAATTATGACGGAGTATGCTCACAGTGTGACAGGGATTGATATCCACCCGGGCGCCACAATTGGAAAACATTTTTTTATTGATCATGGAACCGGTATCGTAGTCGGAGAGACGACTGTGATCGGTGACAATGTAAAAATTTATCAGGGTGTAACCCTGGGCGCTCTTTCCACCCGCGGAGGGCAGAAACTAAAGAATGTAAAGCGTCATCCGACGATTGAGGATAATGTGACAATTTATGCGGGCGCGTCTATTCTTGGCGGAGACACCGTAATCGGAAAGGATGCCGTAATCGGAAGTAATGCATTCATTACCAAATCCATTCCGGCCGGGACGACAGTAAGCATCAAATATCAGGAACTTACCTTTAAGCAGTCCGGAAAAGAAGAAATGAAAATAAGTGAGCTGGAGCAGGATGAAAACTGGTTCTATGTCATCTGACCTTAACCGGGCGGTTTAAGAGAAATTTCCGGCTTCACGATTATAATTACCAGGAGAAGATATTATGACAGAGAAAAAATTGGATGTATTGATCATCGGAAGCGGTCCGGCAGGTTTGAGCGCTGCTGTTTATGCAAAAAGGGCAAATCTGAATGTGATGGTTGTCGAAAAAGAATTTATGGGGACGGGGCAGATTGCCGAGAGCGGTCACGTGGATAATTACCTGGGATTTGCAGGCATCAGCGGATTTGAGCTTGGAGAGGCATTCCGGGAACACGCGCAGGCTTTGGACATTGAATTCTTTCATGGGGAAGTTACAAAATTTGAGCAGCTTGAGGATGGCTGGCATGTTGTGTTTTCCAATGGAGAGAATGCAAAAGCAAAGACGGTCATTTACTGCGCAGGGGCATTTCACCGTCAGCTTGAAGTGCCGGGAGAACAGAAATTTTATGGAAAAGGCGTCTCCTACTGTGCAATCTGCGACGGAGCATTTTTCAAGGGAAGGACGACGGCTGTAATCGGGGGAGGAAATACGGCGTTAGATGATGCATTGTATTTATCAGAGCTGTGTGAAAAAGTATACGTAGTTCACAGACGGAGCGAGTTCCGTGGTTCTGCAGGTACCTTAAAAAAGCTAAAGGAAAAAGAAAATGTAGAACTGGTAACAGATGCCAGGGTTGCAGAGATTACCGGTGAAAATAAGATTGACGGAATTATTCTGGCAGACGGGCGCAGGATAGATGCGGACGGCGTGTTTATCGCAGTCGGCATGGTTCCCCATACGGCATGTTTAAAGGAAGTAGTATCCCTGGATGATGCAGGTTATATTATAGCGGATGAAACGGGTGTTACTTCTGCAAAAGGCTTTTTTGCAGCCGGAGATGTGCGCACCAAGCGGCTGCGTCAGGTGGCTACTGCGGTTTCCGACGGGGCAAATGCGGCT
>CAZGMH010000041.1:5611-13892 GCA_964526765.1 uncultured Eubacterium sp. | reverse complement strand
AGTTGTCAGCATTATGCCATGTACCGCAAAGAAATTTGAGATCGGCAGGGACGACCAGGACGGCGCTGGGGTGCCGGATGTGGATATCGCCCTGACAACAAGGGAACTGGGCAGGATGATCGAGCGCGCAGGTATTAAATTTACCGACCTTCCTGATGAGAAATTTGACATGCCGTTAGGCCTTGGCACAGGTGCGGCCGTTATCTTCGGCGCGACCGGAGGCGTTATGGAGGCTGCGCTGCGTACGGCGGTGGAAAAGCTTACGGGAGAAGAGCTGGCGCAGCTCGACTTTACGGATGTCAGAGGTATCGAGGGCATCAAGGAAGCCTCCTACAATGTGGCGGGTATGGATGTGAAAGTGGCGGTTGCTTCCGGATTAAAGAATGCCAAAACCCTGCTTCAGAAAGTAAAATCCGGTGAAGCGGATTATCACTTTATCGAGATCATGGGATGCCCGGGCGGATGCGTCAACGGCGGCGGTCAGCCGCAGCAGCCCGGATATATCCGCAATACTGTGGATATCCGCGCAGAGCGTGCCAAAGTACTGTACAATATTGATAAAAACAATCCGATCCGGAAATCTCATGAGAATCCGGCAATCATTGAATTATATGATACCTATCTCGGCGAACCGGGAAGCCATAAGGCGCACGAATTACTGCATACTTCCTATGTAAAACGTGTTGTAAACGCAGATTCCATTTAAACCTGGCGGACCGCTGCAAAACGCAGCGGTCCGATTTTTGTCCGGCAATGTGCAAAATCTGTTTTTCTCTTTCCACCAGTCTTGCCTGAAAGGGAAAAATTATTTATACTGTAAAAAGAATATAGAGGAGGTACTTTATGTTAAATGTAATCAATTTTCAGGATGCAAACTGCGCGCATTGCTATAAATGTCTGAGGAATTGTGATGTAAAGGCAATCCGTATCAAAAAAGGCCAGGCCCAGATTGTACGGGATCAGTGCATTTACTGCGGACATTGTATGGAAATCTGTCCGCAGGAAGCAAAAACCTTTGACAGCGATCTGCCCTATGTAAAAAGTATGCTTTACAGGAATGAGAATATCGTCGTATCGCTGGATCCGTCTTACCGGGGGCTTCTGGATTATGCAAAACCGGGACAGATTGTGGACGCGCTTCTGAAACTGGGATTTTCCCAGGTGCGCGAGACGGCGGAGGGGGCGGCGTCTGTGACAAATGAATATGTGCGCCTGATGCAGGAGGGGGAGATGCCGAATATTATCTCAACGAACTGCCCGGCGATCATTTATCTGGTTGAAAAACATTATCCCATGCTGATTCCCTATCTGGCTCCCGTCGTGTCACCGATGATTGCACACGGGCGCATGATAAAAAAGATATTCGGCAAGGATACGAAAGTTGTTTTTCTCGGTCCGTGCGTAGCGAAAAAAATGGAGGCTGAAGTTGACGAAAGGACGAAAGGCTGCGTGGATGCGGTCATCGAGTTTAATGAACTGGAAAAATGGCTGCAGGAAAAAGGGATTGACCTGACGCAGTGTGAAGAAAAACCTTTTGCGAACCAGGATCCGATGGTCAACCAGCTCTATCCGGTCACGAACGGCATAATCCGCGCCGTGGATGCGGCGGGAGCGCCGGGAACCTATAAAAAGCTGACCGTGAGCGGTATCAAGAGCTGCCGGGAGTTCCTGCACAGCATGAAACGCGGCTACATAGACGGATGTTTTGTGGAACTGAATCTTTGCGCCGGCGGGTGTGTAAACGGTCCCGGTGTGAATAAACGCAGGGGCTTCCGCTTCAAGGCGACAATGAGCATAGAAAACACCGCGCTTTTAGCCTGTCCGCCGGAATATGAAGCTCTTTCTGCGCTTTCCGCGGATTCCTTAAAGCGCAGCTATGAACCCCGTCAGGTATTGGATAAGATGCCTTCCGAGGAGGAGATACAGGCTATCTTAAAAACCATCGGGAAGAGCGGCAGCAGCACGGAGTTTAACTGCGGCGCCTGCGGTTACATGAGCTGCCGGGAAAAAGCGATTGCAATCTATCAGGGAAAGGCAGAGGCGGCAATGTGCCTGATCCGCTCCTATGAGAATGCGCGTTCCCAGGCGAGCGTAGTATTGGAATCCATGCCGAGTATTGTATTTATTTTTGATAAAGAATACCGGATCAAAGAATTTAACAGGAAAGCCCAGGAAGTATTCCATACGAGCCGCAGCGAGGCTATGCGGATGTATCTGTTTGACTTTGTGGATCCGGGGGATTTTGAGGAGGTATATTTCTCACACCGGAACAAAATCCGTGTAAAACGGAAATGGGAACATTACAATATGACTGTTCTCGAGACGGTTGTGTATATCCAGAGTTCCGACAGGGTACTGGCGATTATCGAGGATGTGACAGAAGAAGATAAACGCACGGAAAAAATGCTGGAAAAGAAAATGAACATGGTGAAACTGGCGCAGTCCGTTATTGACAAGCAGATGACAACCGCGCAGGAGATAGCGGGACTCCTGGGTGAGACGACGGCGGAAACGAAGTCAATTTTAACAAAGCTGAGAGACTCCATATTGGAAGAAGATGAGGGGCAGTGAAATGAAAATTTCGATAGATATGGCATATAAAAGTGTGAATCATTATGGGGAAGAGCTTTGCGGCGACAAGGTAGAACTGGTAGACAAAGAGGATTCCCGTATACTGGTTCTTGCCGACGGTATGGGAAGCGGTATCCGCGCAAATATTCTTGCCACCCTGACATCAAAGATTATTGCCACCCTGATGTACAACGGGCTTTCCATAGATGATGTGGTTGCTACGATTGCAAGGACGCTGCCCTTGTCATCAGTAAACGGGGTTGCTTACTCTACCTTCAGCATTATCCAGGCGTTTCACGGCGGAGAGGTTTATGTGGCGGAATATGATAACCCGGAATGTGTGTTTATACGGAACGGGCAGATTAAGGCGCTGCCCTTTACATACCGGGAAATCGAGGGAAAGCGTATCCGTGAGTGCCGTTTCCAGGCTCAAATCGGGGATGCGTTTGCCATTATGAGCGACGGATGTATATACTGCGGAACAAGTAACATCATGAATTATAAGTGGGACTGGAGATCGCTGGCACATTGCTGTGAAGAATCGGCGAACAAGACCCGTACCGCGCTGCAGATGGCGGAACGGATTGACCATGCATGTGAGGAACTGTACGGGGGAAAACCCGGCGATGATGCGACTGTGGCGGTAGCCCGGATTTGTATGGATAAAGCGGTAAACATTATGACCGGTCCTCCGGAGCGCAGGGAAGATGACCGGCGTATGGTCCGGGCATTTATGCAGGAGGACGGCGTCAAAATCGTTGCGGGAGGCATCACCAGTCAGATTGTGGCGCGGGAATTGGGCAAACGCCTCATCACATCAGTGGGCAATCTGGACCCGGATATCCCGCCCACGGCAAAAATCGAGGGTATTGACCTGGTGACAGAGGGTGTCCTGACATTAAACAAGACGATTGAGCTGTTAGAGCGTTACCAGCAGGATGATGTATCGCCGGAATTTTTTGATGAGCTGAGCAGGGAGAACGGGGCAACCCGCATGGCATGTTATCTGATGGAAGATTGTACAACGGTAAACCTGTATATCGGCAAAGCGGTCAACAAGGATTACACGACGAAGGAGCTCCCTTTTGAAATTTCCGTGCGGCAGAATCTGATGAAGCGTATGGAAAATGTATTGCGCGCGATGCACCGCAATGTGATTGTTCATTACTATTAAAAATATTAAAAACTATATAAATCATTAATACTAACTCGGTTGAAAAAAGAGTCGGGCTATGGTAAAATGTCTGGATATGAAAGGATTTGGTATGGAACTGGAACATTTTATAAATCAAATAGACTTAAATCTGGACGCACCGCAGGATGAACCCCTGCGCCAGTATTATTTTATCGCAAAGGCCCGGAAGTATGTAGCGCAGATGTCCCGGGAGGCGGGCAGGGAGCTGACCTTTTGCGTCAATACATTCGGATGCCAGATGAATGCCCGGGATTCGGAGAAATTGTCGGGCATCTTAAAGGCAGTCGGTTATGCGGAGAAGGAGTCGGAGGAAGGCGCTGATTTCGTCATCTACAATACATGTACGGTCCGTGAAAATGCGAACAATAAAGTGTATGGCAGACTGGGGTATCTGCACGGCTATAAGAAAAAGAATCCCCATATGTTGATCGCGCTGTGCGGCTGTATGATGCAGGAGGAAAAGGCAGTCAGCAAAATAAAGCAGAGCTATCGGTTTGTAGACCTGATTTTTGGGACTCATAATATTTTTAAGTTTGCAGAGCTGATTGTAAAGGCCATCGAGGAATCGAAAATGGTCGTGGATATCTGGGACGGTACGGATAAGGTGGTAGAGCAGCTTCCGAATCAGCGGAAATACCGCTTTAAGAGCGGCGTCAATATTATGTTTGGCTGTAATAACTTCTGCAGCTATTGTATTGTGCCCTATGTGCGGGGAAGGGAAAGAAGCCGCGAACCGGAAGAAATCATAAAGGAAATTCAGGATTTTGTGTCGGATGGCGTTGTGGAGATTATGCTTCTGGGGCAGAATGTAAATTCCTATGGGAAAAATCTGGAGCATCCGGTGACTTTCGCCCAACTTTTGACGGAAATTGAAAAGATTGATGGATTAAAGAGAATCCGGTTTATGACCTCCCATCCGAAAGATTTGTCGGATGAGTTGATAGAGGTCATGGGCAGGTCAGAGAAAATCTGTAATCATCTTCATCTGCCTTTGCAGTCGGGAAGCAGCCGGCTTTTGAAAATCATGAACCGGAACTATACGAAGGAGCAATACCTGGCGCTGGTAGAAAAAATACGAAAAGCCGTGCCGGATATTGCGCTTACCACAGATATTATTGTGGGATTTCCGGGGGAGACGGAAGAAGATTTTGAGGAGACCCTGGACGTGGTCCGAAAGGTACGTTATGACAGCGCGTTTACGTTTATCTATTCAAAACGTACCGGGACGCCTGCCGCCGGGATGGAAAATCAGGTGCCGGAGGATGTGGTAAAGGAGCGCTTTGACCGCCTTTTAAAGGAGGTCCAGGAAATTGCATCCGAGCAGTCTGACCGTCTGACCGGACAGGTACAGGATGTGCTGGTGGAAAGCATCAACCATCAGGATACACATCTTGTGACGGGGCGTTTAAGCAATAACAGCGTCGTGCATCTGCCGGGAGACGAAAGCCTGATCGGAAAGCTGATTCCGGTTCGCCTGGACGAATGCAAAGGATTCTATTATATAGGCAGCAGGGTTCAATAAATGGAAAAAAGGATTGGAAAAAGAGACATCGTATTGTTGATTGTAATTCTGGCCGCGGCTCTTGTGATCTTTTTTGCTTTCCGTGTTGCTCACCGGGAATCGGGAGCACAGGTAAAAGTGACTGTGGACGGTGAGGTTTACGGCATATATGACCTGAATTCGGGGGATGAAAAAGCTTTTGCGGTGGACATAACGATTGACGGAAGTGTGACGAATACCCTTGTGATTCAGGATGGGAAAGCTGATATGACACAGGCAGACTGTCCGGATAAGCTCTGCGTACACCAGCGGGCAATTTCTAAAGCGGGGGAGACGATTGTATGCCTCCCAAATAAGGTAGTTGCAGAAGTGATTGGGGACAGCGGGGAACCGGAATTTGATGCGATTGCAAAATAAGATTGCGAGATAGAGATATGATGAGAAAAAAAGTGGCGTTTTTGGGAATCTTTCTGGCGCTGGCATTGATTTTTTCCTATGTGGAATCTATGATTCCCTTCTTTTTTGGCGTTCCGGGGATGAAGCTTGGGCTGGCAAACATTGTAATTGTCATTATTCTGTACTGCATGGGTCCGGGAGAAGCTTACGGTGTTTCGGTGGCGCGGGTGATTCTGGCAGGATTCCTGTTTGGTAATCTGTACAGTATCCTGTACAGCCTGGCGGGGGCTCTGCTCAGTTTGACAGTTATGCTCCTGTTAAAACGGACAGAAAAATTTAAAATTATATCCGTCAGTGCAGTCGGAGGGATATGTCATAACATCGGTCAGTTAATCGTAGCCATGATTACGGTGGAAAATTACCGTATATCCTATTATCTGCCGGCTCTTTTGATAGCCGGACTTTTAACCGGCATCCTGATCGGCATCATAGGCCAGGAAATTGTTTTGCGCATTAAGAATATAATAAAAGGATAACAGGACGGAGGATTTATGTATTCATATATCAGGGGAACCCTGGAGGAAACCAGCGGGAATTTAATTGTTGTGGAGAATCATGGGATTGGTTATAATATTCATATTCCGGCACGGATGTTGGATGAGCTTCCGTCCAGAGGGGAAATGGTGAAAATTTATACATACCTGTATGTCCGTGAGGACATTTTTTCCCTGTTTGGATTTTCAACAAAGGATGAACTTGAAATGTTTAAATTGCTGATCAATGTCAGCGGAATCGGGCCGAAAGGCGGGCTGGCGCTGCTTTCCGTGCTGTCTGTCAACGATATCCGTTTTGCAATTGTCAGCGATGATGCAAAAACTATCTCAAAAGCTCCCGGAATCGGAAGTAAAACGGCGAAACGGCTGATTATCGAATTGAAGGATAAAATTAATCTGGAAGACGCCTTTGCAAATCCGAAAGAAGTACAGACGGCGGCAGCATCCGAAAACAGCCGGGTGCGCAGGGAAGCAACGGAGGCTCTGGTCTCCCTCGGCTACAGCGCGTCCGACGCGGCAAAAGTATTATCCGGTATCGAAATTACGGAGGAACTGGATGTGGAGACCGTCTTAAAACTTGCATTGAAAAATATGGCTTTTTTATAAGCAGAATGATTTGAAAGCAGGATAATAAATCATAAATGGGGAACATTCATGGAAAAAAGAGTTATTTCAACACAGATTCAGGAAGAGGACTTAAGGAATGAGACAAGCCTGCGTCCTATGAGGTTTGATGAATATATCGGACAGGAAAAAATTAAAAATACGCTGCGCGTATATATTGAGGCTGCAAGGCAGCGCGGCGAGCAGCTGGACCATGTATTGTTCTACGGTCCTCCGGGTCTGGGAAAGACGACATTATCCGGCATTATCGCCAATGAGATGGGGGTACATATGAAGGTGACTTCCGGCCCGGCGATTGCAAAGCCCGGTGAGATGGCGTCAATTTTGAGTAATTTGCAGGAAAACGATATTTTGTTTGTTGATGAAATTCACCGCCTCAACCGCCAGGTGGAGGAAGTATTGTACCCGGCTATGGAAGATTTTGCCATTGATATTATGATTGGAAAGGGTTCTTCCGCCCGTTCTATCCGTCTGGATTTGCCAAAATTCACACTGGTGGGGGCGACGACGAGGGCGGGACTTTTGACTGCGCCTTTGAGAGACCGTTTTGGCGTGATACAGCATTTGGAGTTTTATACGGTGGAGGAACTGCAGACGATTATTTTACAGTCCGCTAAAAAGCTGGGTGTTACGATAGAAGCTAAGGGGGCGCTTGAACTGGCAGGCCGTTCCAGAGGAACGCCGCGCCTTGCAAACCGTCTGTTAAAGCGGGTGCGCGATTTTGCGCAGGTAAAATATGATGGAATTATCACACAGGAAGTCGCCGCGTTTGCCCTTGATCTGCTGGAAGTGGATAAATGCGGGCTGGATAAAATTGACAGGGTGATTTTGCTTACGATTATCCGGAAATTTGCAGGAGGTCCGGTGGGGCTTGATACATTGGCGGCGGCAATCGGTGAAGATTCCGGTACGATAGAGGATGTCTATGAACCCTATCTGGTGAAGAATGGATTTTTAAACCGGACGCCAAAGGGACGTGTGGCAACCGATTTGGCTTTTGCTCATTTTGGAATTGAGAAAGAGATATAGAGGGGGAGAATTATGACAGAGAAATCCAGAGTACAGGTTGTGATTGGCGGGAAAGTGCTGACAATGGGAGGATATGAGGATGAGGTACATATTCAGAAGGTTGCCTCCTATGTCAACCGTACAATTCAGGAGTTGGAGGGGACAGAAAGCTATCGGGGTCTTCCTTCTGATTTAAAACCGGTTCTGATTGAGATTAATATTGCCGATGAACTGGTGAAGGCAAGGGACTATGCAAAGCAGCTGGAAGCGGATTTGCGTCTGAAAGAAAATGAACTGGCGGAGGTAAAGCATGATCTTATTGAAGCGCAGATGAAGCTGGAAAAGCTGGAAGGGAACAAAAAGCCAGGCAGGAAGTAAAAGTCTGAAAGGGAATGAAATGCCTGAAAGGGAATAAAGAGTTTGAAAGAGAAT
>CAZGMH010000041.1:0-5511 GCA_964526765.1 uncultured Eubacterium sp. | reverse complement strand
GGGGCGGATGCGGTATATCTGGGCGGCGATAAGTACGGAGCCCGGGCATTTGCCAGAAATTTTACCCAAAATGAGATTTTTGAAGCTTTGGATTTTGCCCATTCCTATGACCGGAAGATTTTTTTGACGGTGAACACACTTTTAAAAAACCGGGAAATCGGGCGGGAGTTATATGATTACCTAAAGCCTTTGTATCTGCATGGATTAGACGCCATTATCGTACAGGATTATGGCGTATTTCAGTTTGTGCGCAGAAATTTTCCCGGACTTCCGGTTCATGCCAGCACCCAGATGTCCGTGGCAAATGTGCACGGAGCGGAATTTTTAAAGAGGAGGGGAGCTGCGCGGATTGTGACGGCACGCGAACTTTCGCTGGGAGAAATCAGAGCTATCTATGAGCAGACCGGGGTGGAGATAGAGAGTTTTATCCACGGCGCGCTCTGTTACTGTTATTCCGGGCAATGCCTGATGAGCAGTATGCTCGGCGGAAGAAGCGGAAACAGAGGGCGGTGCGCCCAGCCCTGCCGTCTGGCGTATCAGGTTTTGGATGAGAAAGAAAATGTACTGCACAGGCAGGAAAAGTATCCGCTCAGTCCAAAGGATTTATGTACCGTTACGTTACTTCCGAAACTGTGCGGGGCGGGGATTTATTCTTTTAAAATCGAAGGACGTATGAAGCAGTTGGAATATGCGGCGGGAGTAACGCAGATTTACCGGAAATATCTGGACATGTATGAGGAAAATCCCGATGCATATCATGTGGAAGATAAGGATTTATCGTATCTGCTGCAGCTCGGCAGCAGAAACGGATTTACAACCGGTTATTATGAGATGAGAAACGGCAGGGATATGATGACGCTGACGGATTCCTCCCACAGCAGCGGGCAGGCGAAAAATGCATATCAGCCCGGGGAGATAAAGAAAAAGCCAATTTGCGGGGAAGCCGTGCTGAAAAAGGGCAGTCCGGCGTTGCTGACGATTGAGGGGGAAAATACTGTAAGTGTAAGCGGGGCAGAAGTCATGGAGGCGCAGAGCCGGCCTCTTACAGAGGAAGAAATCAGAAAGCGTCTTTTTAAGACAGGCGACACGCCGTTTGTGTTTGAAAGCTTAAAAATTACACTGGAGGACGGAGTTTTTCTTCCGGTAAAACAGCTCAATGAACTTCGAAGGGATGCGTTGGCAGAGCTTCAGACAAAAATAACGGAGAAATATCGTAGGACTCTCACAGGACAGGAGCCGGACATATCGGAATATTCCGTAAGGGAGCAGGCAATGGAGCATCGCCCGTTTTTGAATGTGCAGATTTCATCCCCCAAAATGCTCCCAAAGGTTTTGCGCTATCCCTTTGTGGATATGGTCACGCTGGATTTTACGGACAATTTGAATCGCTGCAGGGAACAGATTGCTGCCGCCGGGAAACGGGCCGGCGTTTGTTTCCCGTATATTTTTCGCGATAATTCTGTTTTGCAGTTTGAAAATATGGAATCACAGATAAAGGATTTTGACAGGATATGGGTGCGAAGCTATGACAGTCTTGGCTATGCCCTTGACGTGTGGAGGGTGGAGCCGGAAAAGCTTGCGCTCGATCACAATCTCTATGTGTATTCCGGGGAAGCTGCCGGGGCATTTGCGGCGGAGGGATTAAAGAATTATACGGCGTCATTGGAATTAAATCACAAAGAACTGCGGCATATGCCAAACCAAAACGGTGAATTTTTGCTGTATGGATATGTGCCTCTGATGGTCTCTGCCCAGTGTGTGTATAAAAATTATGACCGTTGTTACAAAAGTAAGAAAGATGCAGGGAGAAAACTTTACATAAAAGACAGATATTTTAAAAAATTCTTCATAAAAAGAAATTGCAAAGACTGTTATAATATAATATACAACAGCCAGCCTGTCTTTCTGTTTCACCAGGAGGAGATGATTCGGAAGCTGGAATTTGCCTCCTATCGGATTTCCTTTGTTAAGGAGGATGAAAAACAGATGGACAGGGCGCTGCATGATTATGAAACGGCGTTTGTTTCAGGACGGCAAATAGCCGCGCCGGGGGAAAAAGAAGCGTTTACAAACGGACATTTCCGCCGCGGCATTGAATGACAATGCCGTATCAAGAGGAGAAATTATGATACATTTAGTTACCGAATTATCGAAATATGTGATGGTTATTCTGTTTGCCATTTACGTATATTACAGCTATGCGGTCCTGCTGGTGAAAAATGAGAACCGGCAGAAGCGGATGTATAAGAGCCAGACGACATGCATGTTTTTGATTCAGCTGGATGCCTTTATGGTTATTTTCGCTGTGAATAAGGAATTAAAGATACTGATTTTTTATGGCGCGCAGGTTTTGTTCATTTTAGCCCTGTTTTTGATTTACCGGGTAATTTACCGCAGGGCGGCGACCCTGGTTGTCAACCATATGTGTATGCTGTTGGTAATCGGTTTTATCATTCTTACGAGACTGGACCTGGACAGCGCCGTCCGGCAGTTTGAGATTGCGGTAATCGCTACGGTCGTATCCATTTTTGTCCCGCTTTTGGTGCGCAAGCTGAAATTTTTGCGGAAGTTTACATGGATTTACGGAATTGTTGGGATTTTAGCGCTGGGAGCTGTATTCGCGCTGGGAAAAGTGACCGGAGGGGCAAAGCTGTCCTATACGATTGCGGGCATTACGATTCAGCCCTCCGAATTTGTCAAAATTATTTTTGTGTTTTTTATTGCATGTATGCTGTATCAGGCGACGGATTTCAGGCAGGTGTGCATTACGACTGCGGCGGCGGCCGTCCATGTGCTGATTCTTGTTTTGTCTACAGACCTTGGCGCGGCGTTGATTTTCTTTGTGACCTATATTGTCATGCTGTATGTAGCTGCCCGGAAGCCGCTCTACTTTTTTGGAGGACTGGGAGTGGGAGCCGTGGCAGCGCTGGCTGCGTCAAAGATATTCTCCCATGTCCGGGTTCGTATCAGTGCGTGGAAAGACCCCTTTGCCTCGATTCACGGCGGAGGCTGGCAGGTGGCCCAATCCCTGTTTGCAATCGGCACGGGAGGGTGGTTTGGACTGGGGCTGTACCAGGGAATGCCGGATACGATACCCGTAGGCGTCTCGGACTTTGTGTTTGCAGCCATTTCCGAGGAGATGGGAGGCATTTTTGCCATCTGCATTATTATGGTATGTTTCAGTTGTTTTATGATGTTTTTGAATATCGCAATGCAGATCAAAGACCAGTTTTATAAATTAATTGCACTGGGATTGGGATGCGTATATGGCATACAGGTATTTTTAAATATCGGCGGCGTCATTAAATGTATCCCGTCCACGGGAGTTACGCTGCCCCTTGTCAGCTACGGCGGAAGTTCCATTTTATGTACAATGGTAATGTTTGCCATTATTCAGGGACTTTATATTATGAGGCAGGATGAAGGAGATTTGGATGAGCAAAAAGAAAATAGCCCAAAACCAAAACAGAAGAAAAAGAACAAACAGCCGGCGGGAAACCATCGAGGTAATGGATCTCGACAGCCAAAGACAACCGGCGGCCACTCCTCAAGGTTCGACGGCGAGAAGGAAATCGAAGAAATCTGGTAGGAATCTGGAATTTCTGATTATCACTTACCTGTTTTTGGCTCTTTTTCTGATTATGATAGCTTATTTTATTTATTTTCAGGTGTTTAAGAGCGAAAGCATTATTAACAGTTCCTATAATTCCAGACTGGATTTGTATGCGGAGAGAGTCGTCCGGGGAGATATCGTATCCGGGGACGGGGAAGTTCTTGCCCGTACAAACGTGAACGAAGACGGTTCGGAAAACCGGGAATATCCCTATGGACGGATGTTTGCGCATGTGGTGGGATATTCCAACAATGGAAAAGGCGGTTTGGAATCCCAGTTTAATTTTAATATGCTGCGCTCCCATTCTTTTTTCCTGACTCAGTTGGTGAATGACCTGAAGGATCAGAAAAATACCGGGGATACGGTAGTGACGACTCTGGATTACGACGTACAGGAGGCGGCATATGATGCTCTTGGGGATAACGACGGGGCAGTCGTTGTGCTGGAGGTAGAAACAGGCAAGGTGATCGCTATGGTGTCAAAGCCTGATTTTGACCCGAATACGCTTGCTGATAACTGGGATTCCATCGTTTCCGATGAATCCAGCAGCGTATTGCTGAACAGGGCTGTTTCCGGCCAGTATCCTCCGGGCTCGACATTTAAAATTTTTACGACATTGGAATATATTCACGAAAACCCGGATTATGAGGATTACAGCTTCAACTGCGAAGGAGAATTGTCGGTTGAGGGAAATGAGATTCACTGTTACCACAACAGTGTGCACGGGCAGCAGAACCTGAAGGAATCTTTTGCCAATTCCTGCAATACATCCTATTCCAATATCGGTCTGACACTGAATATCAGCAAATTTAAGGAACTCTGCGAAAGTATGCTGTTTAATCAAACGCTGCCGGGAAGCGTTGCGGGAAATAAGAGCAGCTTTGTCCTGTCCGAAGATGACGGGACGGGGAAGATTATGCAGACCGCCATCGGACAGGGAGATACGCTTGTCTCGCCGCTTCACATGGCAATTGTTGCCGCTTCCATCGCAAATGACGGCGTGGCAATGGAGCCTTATCTGGTAGATCATGTGGAGAACGACGGCGGCATCCATGTAAAAAATTATAAGCCTCATGAGTACGGAGCATTGCTGAATGCTTCTGACGCGGCTATTATGCAGGAATATATGGAAGGCGTGGTGGCGGACGGCACGGCAACGGCCCTGGGCGGACAAAGCTATCAGGCAGCCGGAAAGACCGGTTCCGCAGAATATAACAGCGCCGGGGACAGTCATGGCTGGTTTGTCGGTTATGGCTCCAAAGAGGGGTACAATGACATTGCCATAGCAGTGATTGTGGAGGGCGGCGGTTCCGGAAGCCAGTCCGCAGTGCCGGTTACAAAACGGGTATTTGACGTTTATTTTAATCAATAAGGATTGCATGTTTTTTGCAAAAGGCGTATACTGGATACAGATTTCAGACTGCATCGAGGAGGGCTTGCAATGATAGAAGCAACCAGTTGTGGCGGTGTGGTTATATTCCGTGGAAAAATATTGTTGTTGTACAAGAATTATCGTAACAAGTATGAAGGATGGGTTTTACCAAAAGGAACCGTGGAACCCGGCGAGGAGTATAAAGATACTGCCGCAAGAGAAGTAAGGGAGGAGACAGGCGTCGACGCCTCCATCATCAAGTATATTGGACGAAGCCAGTATACGTTTACCGTCCCGGAGGATACCGTGGAGAAGCAGGTGCATTGGTATCTGATGATGGCGGACAGCTATTACAGCAAACCGCAGAGAGAGGAATTTTTTGTGGATTCCGGATATTACAAATATCATGAGGCGTATCACCTCCTGAAATTTGCCAATGAAAAGCAGATATTGGAGAAAGCATACAATGAATATCTGGATTTAAAAAGAAGTAATCTCTGGGGAAACAAAAAATATTTTTAGCAGA
>CAZGMH010000040.1:0-13996 GCA_964526765.1 uncultured Eubacterium sp. | reverse complement strand
CGGAATACTGTAAAGCAAGACCAAAACGGCAATTACATTATCTTCACGCCGGTTCCGATAAGATTCAGATGCCGAACGCCATGTGCCATATACAAAATGGAATACGGATGTCCGATACCCGAATCTTATGAAGAAAAGGAAAAAGGGAAAACGCCTCCCGGCATTCTCCCGCACAAAACATAATTCCATTTCCTGTTATTTTTTCGGATTCCATACATGCCTGAACGGCTCGCCTTTCAGATAAGCGACTACATCCTCGGAAATCAGTCTGCCGGACCATCCGTCCACGTCCTGTGTCAGGCCTGCGTAATGCGGCGTGCATGTCACATTTCTCATACTGAGAAGCGGATGATTTGCCGGAATCGGTTCCTGCCAGTACACATCGACAGCCGCCCCGCCGATTGTCCCGTTCTGAAGCGCTTCCACAAAATCTCTCTGGTCGATAACAGCCGCCCTTGCGGTGTTGATGACATAAGCGGTCGGTTTCATTTTTGAGAACCAGTCTTTGTTGACAATACCTCTTGTCGACGGAAGCACCGGAAGATGAATGCTGACAATATCGCTCCCGGAAAGCATCGTGTCCAGATCCACTGCTTTCGCGCCTGTTTCTTCAATCCTGTCTGCTGGCAGGTACGGGTCATAAGCAAGGATTTCCATACCGAATGCCATCGCGCGTTTTGCCACCTCACGGCCGATTGCACCGTATCCGGCGATACCCAGTTTCTTACCATAAAGTTCAAATCCAATGCCGTAATCGGTGTACGGATGTTTCTCATCCAGAGGACCCCACGTAACATTTTTTACATCCGGCACATCATAGATGTCTTCAACAGGCTCGCCCAGATGTTCTCCCTTCTGAAGCCCGACACAGCTTAATGCCAGATTACGTGTGGACGCGATCATCAGACCGATACAGAATTCTGCTACAGCCACCGCGTTTCTGCCCGGCGTATAGCAAAGCTTTAAGCCTGCATTTACGATTGCGTCATGGTCTACTGTCACTGGCGTGCCCTTTGCAACACCGATAAATTTCATGCCGGATTCCACCCATGCGTTAATGGTATCTGTTCCCGCATATTCATCGCCCAGGACAACAATCTCATGTCCCATGCATTCTTCTCTTGTCATTTCCTCTGTGACGTTTCCCTTCCCATGCTTTAATTCGCCGCAAATCGTCACATCACAGTTTTCTTTGATAAACTCCATTTCCTTTTCCGGGATCGGAGTACATAAAGCTAATTTCTTCTTCACAGTTATCATTCTCCTTATATTCATATGATGCCGGAACGTCCCTGTGTCCCGGCTGCGGATGCGCGTCATGCAAAGCATGACGGTTTCTTCTGCGCATTCCTGTAATCTGCAGGCGGCGGAATGCCCGCCGCCGCAGCCGTTACACTGCCTGGTCTGCAGCTATCATGGCCTGCATAGCCAATACCGCTTCTTCCGGCATAGGCTCATAGGAACCGAGCGTCTTTGCGATAACTGTAGTCTCCGCCATTTCCTCTGTATAGATTGTCGCGTGCATCGCGCCCTTCATATCCTTGCCGACAGAGAACATGCCGTGATTTTTAATCAGGCAGACACGGCCTTTCTCACCGATTGCTTCTACCACTTTGTCTGCCACATCATTGGAACCCGGCATTGTGAAACCGACGATTCCAACCGGGGTAAACTCACACTGCGGAGGGGTAATCGGCTTCAATTCCGGATTTTCACCCATAGCGCAGATTGTAGCATACATGCTGTGCGTATGTACGGTTGCATTTACATCCTTTCTTGCGCGCATAACCGCCGTATGCATCGGAACCTCGGAGGAAGGTTTATACGTTCCGTCGATCCATTCGTTTGTGCCGTCCTCTTTCATCTCCACAATTGCAATATCGCCCGGCGTCATTCCCGTATAAGAAATTCCGCTCGGTGTGATCGCAATGATATTCGGATTCTCCGGATCTCTCATGGCAATATTGCCGGATGTCCCGTTAATAAGCCCTTTCTCAACAGCCTCAAAAATTGCTTCTAAAACGATTTTTCTGATTGCTTCATATTTCATTCTTAAATACCGTCCTTTCGCTTATGGTTTATTTATTTTTATAATATATATAACAGTTCCGGTTTGTCCAGACATTTATTTTCCGCATTTATACCGCTGCGGTATAAACACTTTAAAAAGCTTTTTTCAGCAATTCAATGACGTCTTCTTTCGTTACGCCCTGACGCGGATTGAAATTCAATACCGGCTCTTTCAGTACGTCTTCTGCAAGCATCTCAAAGTCTTCTTCTTTGATTCCCTGTTCGGATAAGGTTTTGATACCCAGTCTCTTTGTCAATGCAAGAAGCTCTTTCGAAAGCGCATACATGTCCTCATCGATATTGCCTGTCATCGGCAGGTCAATGGCCTTTGCCAGCTCCACCATTTTTTCCGGGCAGCTCGGCGCATTGTATGCCATAACATACGGAAGTACCACTGCGTTTGCCATGCCGTGAGCCAGATGGAAGTGGGCGCTCAGTGTATGGGCGATGCCGTGTACCAGTCCCAGATTTGCATTTAAAAATCCGAAGCCGGTAATGATGCAGCCAAGCATCATGTTTTCCCTGGCATTCATGTCGTTTCCATCTTCAACCGCCTTTGGCAGATTCTCATGGAAAATTTTTAATCCCTGGAGAGAATTATACTCTGTCAGAGGCGTTGCCATATTGGAAATATAGCTCTCAACAGCATGTGTGATAGCATCCATACCGGTCGCTGCAGTCACGGATTTCGGCATTGTTCTTGTAAATTCCGGGTCAGCGATAACGTGGGACGGCGTAATTTTATTGTCAATCACCACATATTTGCATACCGCAGCCGTATCCGTAAGAGCCGTCACATTGGTAATTTCACTGGAAGTGCCTGCCGTGGTCGGAATTGCAACTAACGGTTTCACCGGGTTCTTAACCAGTCCGATACCGCCGTACTGACCAATCGGTCCCGGATTTGTCATAAGCACATTTACCGCTTTCGCAAGGTCGATGCTGCTGCCGCCGCCGACTGCCACAAATCCGTCTATTTCTTTTTCCTTCGCAATCGCATAGGCTTCTTCCACCAGCTCATTGGATGGATTTGGCAGTACCCGGTCAAAAATTGTAATATCGGCGTCCTCCACCTTTTCCGCCTCGGCAATTACTTTCTCCGCAATGCCGGCAGCTTTTACACCTCCATCATAGATAATCATGATATTTTTGACATTATCCGATTTCAGAATACCGGATAATGCCTGTACCGCATCTTTTCCAAATGTCAGATCGTTGTGTACAAAAAAATCATACGCCATTTTCATTTCCTCCTGTTTTTATAAATAATTTTTTTATTCAGTAAAATTCACCCGCGCCATGCGGGACAAACCCTGGCGTCTTCTCCCGGGTACGGTTCAAAACCTTCTTAAATGTTTAACGCTGCATAATATCCTGCATTGATTGCGTGATAAATCTGCGCTACATTTTTGCAGTCGCCGACAACATAAGCTTCATCCGCCAAATCACACAGACGGTCCACCGCATCATAGGGGGATCTGAATCCAAGCGCGCATACAACCGTATCCGCTTCCACGAGAAATTCACCGTCTCTGCCCTCGCAAATCACACCCTCCGGCACGATTTCCTTTACTTTTGTGTCAGTATAAAGCGCCGCGCTTTCCTTTACATGGGGCATCAGGCCGCCGCGGTAGAAAGAGTTCACTTCTTCCGCTACCGCGCCCTTCATCTCTATAACAGAGCACTCGTGTCCTTCATGGGCAAAGGAAACTGCCGCTTCCGCACCTACCAGACCGCCTCCCATAATGGCGATGCGTTTTCCTAATTTTTCCGGATGCAGTTCTGCATCAATCGCCATGATTACATTATCTCCGTGGATTCCTTTAATCGGAGGAACCAGCTCAGAAGAACCGATTGCCACGATCAGGGCGTCCGGTTGAAATTCCCTGACATATTCCTCTGTCACTTCCGTATTCAGGACTACTTTTACCTGAGATTCGGCTACACGGCGTTTCAACACTTCGCAGAGCTTCAGAATATCTTCCTTAAAATACGGGGCTCCTGCCGGATACAAATTGCCGCCAAGCTTATCCGCTTTTTCTGCCAGGGTCACGTCATGTCCCCTGCCTGCCGCCGTAATGGCCGCCTCCATCCCCGCCGGGCCGCCGCCTGCTACCAGCACTTTTTTCGCCTGAACCGGGGCTTCTTTTATTTCTCTGTGCTGCATCTGCTCTCCCTGCACCGGGTTTACGGAACACTTGATCATTTCCAACTGCCCGGTCGCGCCAAAGCATTCATAGCATCTCAGGCACGGTGAAATATCGTCAGCCCTGCCCCCCAACGCTTTCTTCGGCAGATACGGGTCCGCCACAAGAGCGCGTCCGATTTCCACCATATCTGCCTGGCCGGAGGCAATGATTTCCTCCATGTGAGCCGGGTCGTTTAAAGAACCGACACAGGCAACCGGTTTTTTCACATGTTTTTTAATCTCCGCAGAAAGATATACGTTGACTCCTCTCGGGAAGAAAGAACTCGGATGGGTCCGGCAGAACATCGCCGGATCCTCATGATTTCCGCAGGAGATGTTGAACATATCTATTTTGTCTTCCACCATTTTTGCCACTTCAATGTAATCCGGCAGATCCATGCCGCCTTCCTGGAAATCGTCGCCGTTCATGCGCAGTTCAATCGGAAATCTCGGTCCTACCCCTTCGCGCACCGCATCCAGCGTCAGCATTAAAAATCTCGCGCGGTTTTCCAGAGAACCGCCAAACTCATCCGTTCTCTTATTGAACAGCGGAGAGAGAAACTGATTAAACAGCCATCCGTGCGCCGCATGTATCTGCACCATATCGTAGCCGACGTCTTTGCAAAGTTTCGCCGCTGTACGGTAGGAATCGATGATTTCATAAATAACAGATTTTGGCATTTCCTCTACTGCGCCCGCCGGCATCTGCATAGCGCTCGGTCCATAAGCGACTTCACAACACCCTACGTCTCCTCCGACACTGGCAAGACCGCCGTACATGCCTCCGTGGGATAACTGGATATTTGCCAGTCCGCCCGCATTATGGATCCTTCTGTTTGCCTCCGTCAATCCCTGTCTGACGCCAAAGGAATCCAACTGAAGCTGTTTATTATGGGATTTTCCGGTGGCGGAATGGGGGATCGCTTCCCCATAGGTGACGACCGCCGCGCCGCCCTTTGCTTTTTCTTCCAGATATGCAATCATTTCCGGTGTGAAATGTCCGTTCAGATCAATCATACTTGGGCTTGTCGGCGCTGCAATGATACGGTTTTTCAATCGGATATTGCCGATCCGAATCGGTGAAAAAAGATGCGGATACAGTTCTTTTCCAGGATATTTTTGTGACATTATATTTCCTCCTCGTCCGGGTTCATGCCATTCGGGAACAAAACAACTTTGATGGCATCTTTACGTGTCAGTTCAATTCCTTTATTAATCTCTTCCAACGGCAGCCTGTAGCTGATAAAATCAGAAGCATTAAATTCCGGTGAAATAGCCAGCTCAAACGCTTTCTTTGACTGGATATAAGAAGCTCCGAAATGACCTTTTATCCAGATATTATTGTAATGAATCAAGTTGGTATCCAGCTCTGTCATGGCTCCTTTTGGAACGCCGCCGAAAAATACGACCAGACCGCCTTTCCGAACCATTTCAAGCGCCGGCTGCTGGGTAGCCGTGGATGGATTTGCGGAGATTACTTTGTCTGCGCCTTTTCCCTTTGTAATCTTTTTCACTGCTTCCACCGGATCTTCCTCTTTGCTGTTGATGACGTAATCTGCGCCGAACGGCCTTACCTGATCCAGACGGAGCTGATTGATATCAATCATTATTACGGTTTTGGCTCCTCTTAATTTTGCCAGCTTTGTCATAAAGCAGCCGATCGGTCCCGCTCCAATGATAACTACTACATCATTGTAGCCAACCCCGATATTGTCCTCGCAAGCATATACGGAAGTCAGCGGCTCACCGAGGCTTGCCGCCTCATATTTAATTCCCTCCGGGATGCGGTAGATTCCGCCGTATTTGATTTTTTCACCGCCCACTGCAATATACTGGGCGAAACCGCCTGTACCTGCCAGCTTTGCCACATGCTCATTTTCACAATTTTCAGAATGTCCGCTGATGCAGTTATCACATTCCATACAGTAGGTTCCGGGGAACAAATACAGTCTGTCGCCGACCTGGTATTTTTTCTCATCTGCTCCAATCTCATCTACCACTCCAACAATCTCATGTCCATAAATAAACGGATAATTACCTTTTCTGGAATCGGAGGTCAGGTTTCTGATATCGGAACCGCATAATCCCACCGCCATAATTTTCAATATAATGCCGTCCTTTGGACAAGCCGGTTTTTCCACCTCCTCATAGCGAATATCATTTGGTCCATACATGACTGCCGCTTTCATTGTCTCCATACTTTTCTTCTCCTTTCTTTTTGCCGTCCGCCCCCATTTATTGCAGTTTCTCTGTCTGTTACCCTGTTCCCTGCCTGTGGGGCATTCCTTATTTCTGATTTCAGTATAGGAAAATCTGTCCGCCGCCGCAAACTTCAAATTGCCGTTACATAACGGAAACAGATTGTAGAAAAAGATTGTGGAAAAATCCGAAAAAGCGTGACAAATACGTTAAATTGATGTATGATGTTTTCAGGCATTATTTTTCTTATTATCTTGGCGGTATCAGGTACCGTATCTCATATCTATTTTGCTCACACAGCAAATTCCGGAAAAAGTCAATGCTGAAAATTCTATATTTATTTCACATCAAGGAGGAAACTTTATGGGAACAAAGAATCTGAAAATGTATTTCCCGATGATTCAGACAAGGGAAGAAATTCTGGGTAAAATTCAAACGGACAAAGAATTACAAAAAACATTTGCGTGCTGGACTGAAAGGCAACAGGAAGTATTTCTGGATATTTGTACCGGTGCCCGGGGAGTAAAAATGCTGTATGACAGCTTTTTTAAAGAAATTCTCAATCCGGAGGCATCTCCGGAACGTCTGGAAGATCTGTTATCTCTGCTGCTGAAACAGAAAATCCGGATACTGAAAGTCCTGCCAAATGATACAACACGGATTGCCGACGAAAGTTCTCTATTGATTATGGACATCGTTGTGGAACTTGAAAATGGCAGCATTGCCAACGTGGAATGCCAGAAAATCGGCTACGCATTCCCCGGGCAGCGGGCAGCGTGCTATTCTGCGGATTTACTGATGAGAAAATATAAGCAGACCCGGAGCGAAAAAGGAAAATCATTCTCCTACCGTGATATCAAAAAAGTATATACAATCATTTTCTATGAAAAAAGCCCGGCCATTTTTTCGTCATTTCCCAACAATTATATTCACAGAAGCAGACAAATGACAGATACAGGAATACAGATAGACCTTTTACAGGAATTCATTTTTATAGGACTTGACATGTTTTTCAAAATTCGGCACAATAAAGATATCAATAACAAACTGGAAGCATGGCTTACATTCCTTGGCAGTGATGATCCGGAAGAAATCATGAATCTAATTGAGCAATATCCGGATTTTCTTCCCATATATGGTGATGTTTATGAGTTATGCCGCAACATAGAGAAGGTGATGGGAATGTTTTCAAAAGAATTATTGGAACTGGACAGGAATACTGTGCAGTATATGATTGATGAAATGCAGGATACGATTGATAGACAGGCAGAACAGATTGATGCACAGGCAGAACGGATCGATGCACAGGCAGAACAAATTGCAAATAAAGATATTATCATTGATAAACTGACTGCTGAACTGGAATCTCTAAAGAAAAAATAGGATGAAACATATATTATACAGCACAGGAAGCTGCCTGCCCGGCAGTTCCCTGTGCTGCACTTTTTCAGATATTAATATTCAAAAGTATCTTTAAACGTCTTATATGGATGAGGCACCGGCGGGAACAGCTCTACCTGCGAATTCATCCCGTCATAATTGAAATGATACGTCGTCGGCTTATCTGCTTTGGGCAGATACAGAATGTGTGTGTCATCAAAATACATGATTTTGTTTGGCGCTTCCTCTCCCATATCTGCTTTCGATGCTTCCTCATTCATTTTCGCCATTTCCTGAGCAAGAGTTACCCAGTTTTTGTCAAAGGTTGCTCTTGTAACATCGTATGCGTGGAAATGCCATATTTTCCATTCACCGTCCTCAAGAATATAATCTATACCGTATTTCGCAAATGCCCAATGGGCCCACACTTTTTTACCGTCCACGGCCGGTTCATCACACACAAATGCCTCCGGAAGCGCACCCTCCCGAATCACTCCTGATTCAAATCCCTGCAGTAGAAAAATCCCTTTTGCAGTTTTCAAATCATCAGCCACCTCGATAACAGGGGTGGTAATGCTGTGGAACAGTAATTTCCCCGGAGCCGCCGGTCTTTGCTCGTGAAACTGCGCTATATGTTCATACCCCTCATATACACCGGAAGCGCCATGTTCGGAATGAATACCCGGAGAAGTTTTTGCCCAGCATTCTTTCAAAACCAGATCATCCCGGATGCACTGATGATAGTGAAAATACTTCATCGTCACATTCATGCACGCATTTCTTGCCTCCAGCTTCGCATTATCATGCTCTAATTTTTTAATTTTCTCTATGATTTCGTCTAGTGTTTCCTGTTTTATATTTTCCATTTTCTTCTCCTTCTACTAATTTTAATCTTAAACTTCTCTCATCCTTGCCGCCTTCTGATAATTATCATAGGCAATCGCAAATACTAAAAGAACACCCTTTGCGATATACTGGGAATAAATGGAAAGTCCCATCATCTGCATACCATTCGCGAGTACCCCGAGAATCAATACGGACACAATTACATTCAGTATCTTTCCACCGCCTCCGCTAAATGAAATTCCTCCAAGAATACATGCTGTAAAACAGCTGAACATGGCGTCTGCTGCGATACCGGCGCTGGCGCTTCCCGTGCGGGCGGTCAGTGTGATAGCCGCAACCGCCACAAACAGACCGGCGACCAGGAAAATCAGCAATTTCACTTTCTGCGTATTAATGCCTGCCAGACGTGTAGCTTCTTCATTTCCCCCAATGGAGTAAATATACCGCCCAAAATATGTCTTGTTTAGCATAAACCATCCGATGACAACGGCAATAATCATAATAATTACACAGATTGGCACTGGTCCGATTTTTCCCTGTCCGATTCTCTTAAATGTTTCCGGGAAATTAAAATATGTCTCTGAATTTGAGGACACATACGCGATTCCCTGATAAATCGTCATTGTTGCCATCGTGGCCACCATCGGATGTACCTTCAGCTTAATTGCACACAAACCGTTGACCGAACCCAGCAGCGCTCCAAGGGCAAGAGCAATGATAATCGACAACACAATAGGCACATCCGCCTTTGTCATCAATTTTCCCAGGACAACGCTGATGATACCAATCTGGTACGATACCGACAAGTCGGCTCCGCTGCTGATCATAATCAGGGCAATACCGATTGTCGCCACGATCAGGTAAGAATTCTGAATCAGAATATTTGTCAGATTCAGCACTGTCAAAAACCTGGGTGCAGCAATGGAAAAAAATACAATCGCCGCAATCAAAATAATGAATATGTAGAATTTCTCCACAAACTTTCTTACGGACTTCATACTCTGTCTCCTCCTTTAGCTTTCCTCAGACATCAGTTCGAGGATTCTTTCCTGTGTATATTCTTCCCGTTTCAGTTCTCCGGTCAGCCTGCCTTCCGACAGAACATATATCCGGTCAGACATGCCGATCAGTTCTTCCATATCGGAGCTGATCATAAGAATCGCATTTCCCTGGTTTGCCAACTCGTCCAGCAGCATATAAATCTCGGCTCTGGCACCCACATCAATGCCTCTGGTGGGCTCGTCAAAAATAATAAGCCTGGAGTCATTGACCAGCGTACGCGCCAACACAACTTTCTGTTGATTACCGCCGCTTAAGTTATTCACCAGCTGCTCTCTGGAGGGCGTCTTAATTCTCAGCTTTTCAATAAACTCATCCGCCTGCTGTGCTATGATTCTGTCATTGACTACCAGATATTTTGAAATATCCGGCAAATGCGTCAGGGCAATATTCCAGTCAATACCAAAAGAAAGAAGCGTACCCTGCCGCTTTCTGTCCTCCGGGATAAGTCCGATTCCGTGTTTGATTGCTTCACCCGGACTGCTGATTTTTACAGCCTTCCCATCCAGTTTAACAGTTCCCGATTCCATTGGATCCGCGCCGAACAGCATCCTCGCCAGTTCCGTGCGCCCGGCTCCCACCAGTCCTGCCAGCCCGACGATCTCTCCCTTATTCACATGGAGCGTAATATCCTTATCACCCAGTCCGCATACATGTTCCAGCTCCAGCATGGGCTCAGAGGATGTGTTGACCCTCTTTGGATAAATGTCTTTAATTTCCCGCCCTACCATATATCTGATCAGTTCGTTCCGGTTTGTGTCGCAGGTATTCATAGTCGTCACATACTGTCCGTCACGCAGGATCGTCACGCGGTCTGTTACCTGAAAAATTTCATCCAGCCGATGGGAAATATAAATAATCGCTACTTTCTGTTTCTTCAATGTTGCAATAATCTCAAATAAAATCTTTACCTCGTCCTCCGTCAACGGGGCCGTCGGCTCATCCAATACCAGAATCCGGACATTTTTTGACACGGATTTCGCAATTTCAACCAATTGCTGCTGTGCTGTAGACAGTTCCATAACCAGTCTGGATGGATCTATATGTACGTTCATCAGGTTAAATACTTCTTTTGTTTTCTGATTCAGCAAATTAAAATTTACGAATTTTCCATATTTAGAACCAAAGCAGACATTTTCTGCCACTGTCAGCCCGTCTATCAGGTTCAGTTCCTGATAAACCACCTCGACGCCGTGCTCCCTTGCTTTTTTCGGCGTCATTTCATGAAAACTTTCTCCGTCGATTTCTATCGTACCTTCTTCCGGAGTAATGGCCCCGCACAGACATTTGATCAGCGTTGATTTTCCCGCGCCGTTCTCCCCAATCAGAGCATGTACCTCCCCCTCTTTCAGGTCAAAGGATACATGGTCGAGTGCCACAACACCCGGATACTTTTTTGTCAGATTTTTCAGTTGTAAAACCGTCTTGCCGCTCATCTGCATTCTCCTTCTTCAAAATGCAGGTCTTTTTATATCACAGGAAGATTGAATGGCAATTTCCCGTGATATAAAAATGCCCGGTGTTTTTCACTTCCTTTATGTCCTGCATTTACCGTCCACATTCTCCGGTTTTCATATAATTATGAATAGTAACCTTTAATATCCGAATTCCTCCAGGTTATCAATTGTACACTCACCGATATCCGCAGCTGAAAAGTTTTCCAATGTCTCTCCCTGCATCAGTAAATCCATTTCCTTTGCCTGCTGACCAATACACTCCAGTATATTTCCGCCATTTACTGCCGCTCCCGTATAGATTCCCTGTCTCATATACTCAGCAAGCTCTGTATTAATCTCAGCTCCTACAAGTCCGACAACTGTCGGGTCATCCAGGGGGCAACTTTCTGATGTCAAATATGCAGAAACTCCCAGAACATATTCTCCTCCTACAGTTGCAATACAATCAATTTTCCCGTACTTACTAAACATATTTTCTGTTGTTGTCTGGGAGGATACAACGCTTCCCTCTGAAAGAACTGTTTCCAGTACCTCGAATCTGCTGTCAGCCTCCAAAGCCGCTGTCAGAGCATCCGTACGCACTTTCATATTCGTACTGTCTTCATTTCCAATCACAACGGTTTTAATTGTTCCGTCTTCCGCATCCGGATAATTTTCATCTGCCCAGAGAATCGCCATTTTTGCAATAGTCTGACCGCAGACTGTTTCATCAGTTCCATAGTATACATCACATGCGTCCTCACCCGGATTCTGAATAAAGGAATATACATATACGCCTTTGTCTCTCGCAGCTTTCAGAGCATCCGCAACAACATCGCCGTTTACGCACCATATCCAGATCGCATCTGTGCCGCCTGCCACAGCATTTTCAATCTGTTCAATCGCCGTTACATCATCCATATTGCTGGACTGACTGTCATATTCATACCCTCTGCTGGTCATCTCCTCTTCCAGCAAGGTATCGAGATAAGTAAAATATTCGCCCTCCAGGCTCAGGAAAAGCGCTGTGACTTTTTTCCCCTCTCCCGACAGAGCTCCGTCAACGGCATCCGCCGCATCCTTCGCTTCCTCCTGCGCACTTGTCTTTGCGTCTGCTTCCGGCGCAGAGTCGCCGCCCGAAGTGCCTCCGCATCCGACCAGCATAGTCACTGCCATTGCTGCTGTCAGAAGCATACATAAAATTTTCTTTTTCATCGTTTTTTGACCTCCTTTTTTGATATTCCCATTATACTCTGCCTTTTATACAGACCTAAGGTGACAAATCCCCGAAAAAGTGGAATTTCTTCTGAAACGAAAAGCCGCTTCAGGAAAGCAGCTTTTTATCACGTATTATATAATATTTATCACAGATTCTTTTCAGATCACTGCTTTTACAGGACATGAGTATGACTGTAATATTCTTGTCCTGAATTTCATGGAGCAGCGAAATAATCTGAGGAATCAACTCCGAATTTATCTGAAAAAAAGGCTCTGTAATGACTAAAAGCCTGCATGGACAAAAGAGCATTTTTTCATACAGCAGGATTTTCTGTTGATCTGTGGAAAGGTTGTACCATTTTTCCTCCGGCCATCCCGGATGGCGCATCCGGTATCTTAGTGCTGCCGATTCTCTCCAGCTCTCATTCAAAATGCCATAATGTCTCTGTAATTTCCAGTATGTGCCCATCAGCAGATTATCCACCACTCCCATCTGGGGGATGCAATGCTGCTCATGCCACATCATATCAAGATACCGTATGCCTGAACGGATGGCTGCAAGCCTTGATTTTGGCCGGTAATACTTTTTCTCCACCAAAAGCTCTCCCCTATAATTTTGCAGCTCACCACACAGAACTCCCCGAAATTCCATCAACGCCAGCGGTTCATTTGACGTTATTCCGATTATTTCCCCTCTCCGGACCGAAAAGGAGAAATGTTCCAAGTGTGGTGTGCAGATATCTTTCATCTCCAACAGCTCATCCATTCGAACATTCTGCGCTCCGTTTTCTAAATCTGTCGGTTTCCATTTCTGTTTCGCCGGCTTTTCCGCCAGCATCGAATCGAGTATCTCCTCATATCCGCGATAAACGGTTCCGATATTTTTTCCTGCCCGAAGCATAATAATACGGTCTGCCTGGGCGCGGGCCTCATCCATACGCTGATTCAGCCACAAAACAGAAATTCCGTCCTCTTTTAATTTGCTGAGAATCCTCTCCATGTTTTCCTTCTCACTGTCATTGACGGATAACCCGATAATCCCATTGCACACAACCATTTTTGCGCCTTTTGCATATGCCATAACCGCTTTCACCAAAATCTGCTGATAATAATTCAGGCTCCCGGCGGGCTGTGTCACGTCCAGTTCCAAATCAAAATCCTGCATCAGCCTTTTTGCCATCAACTCCTGCTTTTTTCGCGATACCACAATATCACACAATTTTTTTCCGCCGCCGAAAAACAGATTTTCCGCTATGGTAAAATCCGGCACCAGGTTGTTCTCATTCTGTATAATATAAATTCCATGTTGTTCCGGCCGGAATATCCTGCGGGCGGGCAGCTCCGCCTCGTCAAAAAAAATCTTTCCCCGCTCCATCTCGCCCCGCCCTGACAGGACTTCTCCCAATTCCTGTATCCCGCTGTCCGAAAAGCCATAGACAAACAGAAATTCTCCCGGAAAAATATTTAACTGGAAATTTGAAAGTACATATTTTCCTGAGCGTCTCACAAAAATATGCTCCATCCTCAATAATTCTTTTTTCATGTTCTCAGTCCACATAATAAGGGATTGTAAGCTCCGCCTGTGCGCCAACCCCCAAAA
>CAZGMH010000039.1:0-14444 GCA_964526765.1 uncultured Eubacterium sp. | reverse complement strand
CAGGTATTACTCGCACTAGGTTCGAAAACACCTCACCAAGTGCTCATATTATACCACATACTTACTGTTTATGAAAGAATTGGTAAACGGAAACCGCCGCCTTTTCATTCATGGCCGGAACCGCTCTGAGTTCTTCCAGGGAAGCCGCTCTGATCGCATCCATTGACTGAAACTGCCTCATCAGGGCTTTTCTCCGTTCCGGACCGATTCCCGGTATATCATCCAGTATGGAGTGCACCTGCCCTTTGCTGCGCAAAGACCGGTGATATTCAATGGCAAAACGGTGCGCTTCGTCCTGAATCCGCGTAATCAGGCGAAAGCCTTCGGAATGTTTATCAACAGGGATTTCCTGATTATTAAAATACAGCCCCCTCGTTCTGTGATGGTCGTCTTTCACCATTCCGCAGACCGGAATGTCAAGACGCAGCTCATCCAAAACCTGAAGAGCCACATTGACCTGCCCTTTGCCGCCGTCCATCAAGATTAAATCCGGAAAACGGGTAAAGCTTCCATACTCCTCCGCAATATTTTTGCCACGGTTCAGCTTCTTTTCCTCCATGCCATGCGTAAAACGCCTGGTCAGCACCTCATGCATGGAAGCATAATCATCGGGACCTGTCACGGTTTTTAATTTAAATTTACGGTAATCACTGCGGCAGGGTTTTCCCTTCTCATATACCACCATAGAACCGACAGGCTCAAATCCATTTGTGTTGGAAATATCATACGCCTCCATACGCCGTACATAGCCGATGCCAAGAAGCGAGGCTATCTCCTTTACCGCCCCGATGGTACGCCCTTCTTCCCGTTTTATCCTTTCCTTATCCTGCGTCAATACCATATTGGCATTCTGAACAGCCAGTTCAACCAGTTTTTCGCGCTGCCCCTTTTTCGGCACGCGAATATATACTTTCTGTCCCCGTTTTTCAGAAAGCCACTGCGCCACAATTTCCGCATCATCAATGTCCATCTGAAGCATGATTTCCCTCGGAATAAACGGCGTTCCCGCGTAATACTGGCGGATAAATGCGGACATAATCTCTCCCGGCGTGTCCTCATTTCCGATGGACACATGAAAATGCTCCCTGCCGATTAATTTCCCCTGCCGGATAAAAAAGACCTGCACCACGGCATCACGGTCATCCATAGCAAGCGCTATAATATCCCTGTCCTCCCCATCTGAACTGGTGATTTTCTGTTTCTGGGCAATCTGGCGGACACTGTTCAGCAGGTCGCGGTATTCCACCGCTTTTTCAAAATCCAGTTTTGCCGACGCCTGCAGCATCTTTTCTTCCAGTTCTTTTAAAACAGGGGCAAAATTTCCATTTAAAAAATCCATCGCCCTGCGTATCCGCTCCCGGTACTCTTCCGGAGAAATATACGCCTGGCAGGGCGCCATACATTGATGAATATGATAATTCAGGCAGGGCCGCTCTTTTCCCGTATCTCTGGGAAGGACACGGCTGCATGTGCGAAGCTGATAAAGCTTCTGAATCAGTTCTATCGTATCCTTCACTGCTCCGGCGCTCGTATATGGGCCGTAATAACGGGATTTATCTTTTTTCATCTGGCGGGAAAAGAGAACTCTGGGATAGGTTTCTCCCAGAGTTACTTTTATATACGGATATGTCTTATCGTCCTTTAACATGGTGTTATATTTCGGACGATGTTCTTTAATCAAATTGCATTCCAGAACAAGCGCTTCCAGCTCAGAATCGGTAAGAATATACTCAAACCGTTCAATGTGCGTCACCATTTTTTCAATCTTCGGCCCTTTATTGCGGCTGCTCTGAAAATACTGACGCACCCGGTTTTTAAGGCTTATAGCCTTTCCGATATAGATAATAGCATCCTGGGCATCATGCATAATATACACTCCCGGATGATCCGGAAGTTTTTTTAACTCTTCCTGAATATCAAACATATTATTCTTCAAATGCCTCATCCGGGGCTACCGGCTCATTTCCCGGGAAACGCTCACGTATCGTTCCCTCCGTCTCCGTATTCATTTCCACAGCTCGCGTGTCCGCTTCCGCTGCCCGCGCGTCTGCTTCCGCAGCCTGTGAATCCATCGTCACAGCCTGCCCGTCCGTCTCCACAGCCTGCGCATCTACAGGCTGCTTTCTGTTCATCATCTCATTAAAGATATCCATAAATTCTTTTCCGGTAATCGTTTCATGCTCATACAGATAGTCGGCAATGCGCTCCAGGATATCCCGATGGGCCGTCAGCATTTCTTTCGCGGTGTCATATGCTTTCTGGAGCATTGCCTTGACCACTTCGTCCACCTTGGACATTGTCTCCTCGCCGCAGTTCGGTACGGCGCGGCCGTCCAGATACCGGTTCTCAACAGACTCTAACCCCATCAGCCCGAATTCCTCGGACATACCAAGCTGTGTTACCATCGCGCGGGCAATTCTTGTAGCCATCTCAATATCGTTAGCGGCTCCGCTTGTAACAGAATCACAGGTGATTTCCTCCGCTGCGCGTCCGCCCATATAAGTTACCAGACGGGCTTCCAGTTCCGCTTTCGTCTCGAGGTACTTCTCCTCCTCCGGCATCTGCAGGGTATAACCGAGAGATCCCATTGTCCTTGGGACGATGGTGATCTTCTGCACCGGTTCGGCGTCTTTCTGAAGCGCTGTCACAAGGGCGTGTCCTACCTCGTGGTAAGCCACGAGTTTTTTCTCCTTCGGTCCCATAATCCGGTCTTTTTTCTCTTTTCCGGCGATCACCACTTCCACTGACTCAAACAAATCGGACTGGTTTACATATTTTCTTCCGTGTTTCACGGCATTGATTGCCGCCTCATTTATCATATTTGCGAGATCGGAGCCGACACATCCGGCAGTAGCCAGGGCGATTGCCTCCAAATCCACGGAATCATCCATCAATACATTCTTGGAATGTACCCGCAAAGTTTCCACACGGCCTTTTAAATCCGGTTTATCGACGATAATCCGCCTGTCAAAACGTCCCGGCCGGAGAAGCGCCTTATCCAGCACTTCCGGTCTGTTTGTCGCAGCCAGGATTAACAGACCCTTGGAGGTATCAAATCCGTCCATCTCAGCCAATAACTGATTCAATGTCTGCTCCCGCTCATCATTTCCGCCGTAATGAGTGTCACGGCTTTTACCGATGGCGTCAATCTCATCGATAAATATAATGCACGGCGCCTGCTTTTGAGCTTCCTTAAACAGATCGCGGACACGGGAAGCGCCGACGCCCACAAACATTTCAACGAAATCGGAACCTGCCAGTGAGAAGAACGGTACGTTCGCTTCCCCCGCGACAGCCTTTGCCAGCAATGTCTTGCCGGTACCGGGCGGTCCCACAAGCAGGGCGCCTTTCGGCAGTTTGGCCCCGATATCCGTGTATTTCTTCGGGTTATGCAGAAAATCAACAACTTCCTGCAGGGATTCCTTTGCCTCGTCCTGACCCGCCACATCCCGGAATGTAACTCCGGTGGTTTTTTCCACATACATTTTCGCGGTACTTTTTCCGACGCCCATAATGCCGCCTCCGCCGCCCATTTTGCGCATGGCGAAACCAAGCAGGATCCAGATTGCGACAAGCGGTATCAGGGTCAGCAGGATATTGTAAATCCAGGCGGACGTATTCTGATTCTTTCCGGTATAATCTACCCCGTTTTCATCCAGAAATTCATAGAGACGATCATCTCCCAGGTTTACCGTATAATAACTGATCTGGTACAGCGCTTTTTCATCCTCCACCGGCGTAATCTGAATTTCACCGGAAGTAATGGTAACGCTCTCCACTTTTCCCTCTTCCACCATAGTCTTGAATTCGGAATAGGTTATTTCCTGATTTGCAAGTTTCCCGATCCTGTTGTTCAGCGTGGTCACAAGCAATAACACAACCAGTGAAACCAGCACAAACCAGAGCATACTCTGTCCGTTTTTGCCGTTCCGGTTGTTATTATTGTTCCCGCTGTTGTTTGGTCCTCTGTCATCCATAATATATCTCTCGTTCCTGCATGATAAATCATGCAATCCTTTCTCTAAGTTTCCCCCCTGCCCTGCCTGAATAGTTACGCCGCATTTACATTATACACAAAGAAAGCCTGCACGGCTTATTTCTTATCGTATTATTATATTGTTATTTTACATAGAAATCAATATTGTAATCGTGAACTTTTCTTGTTTTTTATTAAGATTTTCTAAATCCGGGTTATGCCAAAAACACTTCAGGCAAGTTTATCATTGCCTGAAGTGCCCTGTATTTATTCTTTTTTATTTACAATAATTTAATGCGGCTTCCACAAATCCTTTAAATAACGGATGCGGGCGGTTCGGTCTTGATTTTAATTCCGGATGCGCCTGCGTGGCGACAAACCACGGATGGCCGGGAAGCTCAAGCATTTCCACGATCCTCCCGTCCGGGGAAAGGCCGGAAAGCTTCATGCCATGCTCTGTCAGGACTGCGCGGTAATCATTATTGACTTCGTACCGGTGACGATGGCGCTCATGGATCGTATCCTGCCCGTAGAGGGCATACGCCTTGCTGTCCTTTGCCAGAATACAGGGGTATGAGCCAAGGCGCAGGGTTCCCCCAATATCCTCGATACCGTTCTGATCCGGCATCAGTGCAATCACCGGATACGGCGTATTCGGATTTAATTCCATACTGTGCGCTTCCTCCAGTCCGCAGACATGGCGCGCAAACTCCACAATAGCAAGCTGCATACCAAGGCACAGTCCAAGGAACGGAACGTGATGTTCGCGGGCATACCGGATGGCGGTTATCTTGCCGTCAATACCGCGGTCGCCAAAGCCTCCCGGCACGAGGATTCCCTGTACGCCGCCAAGCACTTCATCTGCGTTTTCTTCATTTAAAAGTTCAGAATCCACCCATTTGATATTTACCGTTGCGCGCTGTGAAATGCCGCCATGCTTCAGCGCTTCCACAACGGAAATATAGGCGTCGTGAAGCTGTATATATTTCCCGACAAGCGCAATTTCCACTTCCTTCGTCGGATTGCGCAGGGCGTCTACCATATCAATCCAGTCGCTCAGATCCGGCTCCGGGCAATCCAGCTTCAGCGACTCGCACGCAACCTGCGCGAGATGCTCTTTTTCCATTGAAAGCGGCGCCTCATACAAATATTCCACATCCAGATTTTGAAGTACGTGGTCTTTCGGGACGTTACAGAACAATGCAATCTTGTCCCGGATGCCTTTGTACAGTTCATGCTCCGTGCGGCAGACAATAATATCCGGCTGGATCCCCATTCCCTGAAGTTCCTTTACGCTTGCCTGGGTCGGTTTTGTCTTTAATTCACCGGAAGCGGACAGGTACGGAATCAGTGTGACATGTATCAGAATGGCATTTTCATGTCCGATTTCATGCTGGAATTGGCGGATTGCCTCTAAAAACGGCTGACTCTCAATATCGCCGACAGTTCCCCCAACCTCGATAATTGCAATCTGCGTCTCCTCTGTCGTGTAATCCCGGTAAAAACGGCTTTTTATCTCATTTGTGATATGAGGAATCACCTGAACGGTCCCGCCGCCATAATCGCCGCGGCGCTCTTTCTGCAATACGGTCCAATACACTTTACCGGTCGTTACATTTGAGTTTTTGCTGAGGCTTTCATCAATAAAACGCTCGTAATGTCCCAAATCCAGATCGGTCTCCGCTCCGTCATCCGTCACAAATACCTCCCCGTGCTGGATGGGATTCATCGTACCCGGATCAATATTGATATACGGATCAAACTTCTGCATCGTTACTCTGTATCCGCGCGCTTTGAGCAGGCGGCCGAGAGATGCAGCAGTAATTCCTTTTCCCAGCCCGGATACAACACCACCGGTAACAAATACGTATTTTACTGCCATAGACTCTTCCTCCCTGTATCCTATCTTAAAGTATCTAAATGAAATATCAAAAAAACAATTTTCATTATACATCCTTGGACGCAGGAAATCCACTTCTTTTTTATTTTATTTAGAAAAACTTTATTTAGAAAAAGGTAAAGAATCCGCCCGCATTTTTGCAGACAGATCCTTTACATGGCCAGCATCATAATGAGCGGCACTGTGATTACACTGAACAGCGTTGTGATGAACACCGCCCTGCCCGCCGCTGATGTGTTCGTCCGGTACTGCTCCGTAATCATGGACTGGGCGGAAGATGCCGGAAGCGCCGCCGTCAGAATAAGCACGCTTTTTAAGGTACTGTCAAGTTCAACCGGCAGAACATGCAGGATACCGATTACTGCAAGGGGAAGAATCAGCAGGCGCAGGGCGGCAAGCAAAAACATTTTTTTATCCTCAAATACCGCCCGGAAAGGGAGCCTCGACAAAGACAGCCCCACCACGATCATGGACAAACCGCTTGTAATATTGGATACATATGCCAGCAGCCGGTCAAAAGCCTCCGGCAGGGGAATATTGGCAAAATAAAAAACAAATCCGATCACAACCGCAATGTTAATATTATTCAGAAGCATTTTCCTTAAGCTTATTTTCTCCCTGACCGGATACTTCCATGTCAAAAACCTGATGCCAACGGAAAATATAAGAAAGTTTGTCACCACATTTCCGAGCGCCATCAAAAACATGCCCCTGCTTCCATATATGGACAACGCCAGGGGCAGGCCCATGAAGCCGTTATTTGAAAACATGCAGGTATAGATCCAGACGCCTTTTTCCTCGTTCGGAACCGGAAAAATGTGTACCATGAACATGCCGATCAGGCCTGTCAGCGCATGAAGCAAAACGGCCGCCGCCAGTGCGGCCGCGCAGATACCAAACATACCGGAACCCTGTTGGTCTACAATGGAACAAAACACCGTCACCGGCATCGTTACCCGCAATATGAAATTCGATAAATCCGGCGTGCAGTCCTGGCGTATGATCTGACGCTTCCCAATAAAAAATCCGAGAAATATCAAAGCAAACAACAGGAATACGCTAACTGCAACTACATACATGACCTGTCCCCATTCCTATTTCAGATGCGCCATCATATCGTCCAGCTTCTTCAAAAGTTTCCTCATCAAAATGATTGTCACCAGAAATCCTGCAAATTCCGATAACGGTATCGCAAACCAGACATAGGTCAGGTTCCCGAACTGCGCCAGGATATACGCCGCCGGGAGCAATACGATAAGCTGGCGGATAAAGGAAACTATCATGCTGTATATACTTTTTCCCAAACCCTGAAACAAAGCGCCGCTGATTACGGAAATGCCCGCAAAAATAAATACGATACTGGCAATCCGTAATGCCTGGACGCCAATTCCCATCATATTTTCAGAGGCATTGAAAAAGCTCAGGAGCTGCCTTGGGAAAAGCTGGAATGCCGCAAATCCGACCCACATGAACAGACATCCATAGATGCAGCCGATTTTGTATACCTGCCTGATCCGGTCTTTTTTCCCGGCCCCGTAATTATAACCTACAATCGGCACTACAGAGCCGTTCATGCCAAACAGCGGCATAAAAACAATCCCCTGCAATTTGAAATATACGCCGAATACGGCTGTGGCTGTGGAGGTGAACCCCATCAGAATTTTATTCATCCCAAAAGTCATTACCGAGCCAATGGATATCATCAGGATAGACGGTATCCCTATTTTATATATCTCTTTGATAACCGCTCCCACCGGGCGCATCAGGCGGATATTCAGCCGTACCTCGCGGTTATATTTCGCATTAAAGATAAAGCCCAGTATCATGGCGACGCACTGCCCGAAAATTGTCGCGTAAGCCGCTCCCGCCACGCCAAGTTCCGGGAACGGCCCGATTCCGAAAATAAGGAGCCAGTCAAAAATAATATTGATGATCGCACCGCTCATCTGGGTAATCATCGGAAACACTGTGCGTCCGGTGGCCTGCAGCAGACGCTCTATTGTCATCTGCCCAAACATTCCGACGCTCATCGCCAGGACAATCGTCATGTAGGTTGTCCCATAATCCACGATGGCTTCAATATCCGTCTGAAGCATCATAAACGGTCTGGAACACGTCAGACCCAGAACCAAAAATACGGCATAGCTGCATATTGCCAGAAGCAAACCGTTATTGGCGGCCACGCTCGCTTCATCCGCCTTTTTCTGCCCCAGCTTCCTTGAAATAAGCGCATTCATGCCGACGCCCGTACCGCTTGCTACCGCGATCATCAGGTTCTGTACCGGCGCCACCAGGGATACTGCCGTCAGCGCATCCTCGCAAATCCACGAAACAAAAATACTGTCGACAATATTATACAATGCCTGGACCAGCATCGATATGATCAGCGGTATAGACATCGATAAAAACAATTTATGCATTGGCATTTCGCCCATTTTTGCAGAACCTTTTTCCCTGCTCATACTTTCTTCCATTTCACAACTCTCCCCTCATCATTCGTCAAACTCAACAATCACATAATATCCTCTGGGTGTCTCCCTGATTTCTATGACTTTTCCCTCTGAGGACTTCAAACGCTCCCGGAACGTATAGTTCCCGGACATTGCATATGCCCTGCCCAGGGTATAGTACCAGGAATTCGGCAGCCTGCTTTCCGTTACCGGCAGCACGTCCCCCACCTCCAAAAGTCCTGTACGCTCCATTTTAAATTCCATCTGCCGCATATAAAACGCTCCTTTTTTGTCTCCCGGAAATTTTATATTCCGAAATAACGCTCACTTTTATTCACATTAAGATTGTATTTGTCATCGTTAAGAAAAGCACACTTTCGTGTGCTTTTCCGATTTTACTCTTCCTTATACTCCACGTCAACCATATCATCCTTATATTTTTTTGCTGTCCTGGATGCCTTTCCGTTTAGCCAGAGCCCGCTGACACCGTCGTAAATCAGAACAATTCCCACAAATATCATTCCGATTTCTATCGCCAGCCAGGTATGAAGTACAAGAAGGATTCCAAGCACAATCGTCAGGGCGGCAAAAATCAAACCAAGCCACCATCCGGCTCCCTGCCCCTTTTTCACTTCAAAACAGAAAATCAAATCCTTAATTCCATGATAAATCAGCAGGACGCCGATTAATATTGGAATCAATACGACAAAGGTTCCCGGTTTTGATACGATCCAGATACCGATGACCAGACAAATCACCCCCGGTATCAACCGGATAAAACGTCCGGTCTTTTCGTGGGCTGCCAGGGCCGCCACAATGAGCACGGCTCCGGCTATAAGCAAAATCGCCCCGACAATCCTGCACAACATAATTAATATTTCCCCCGGCCACACACAGAACATAACGCCAACCGCTATACATAAAATGGATGTCCACAGGGACTCTCTTTTAATTTTCGAAAATAAATCTGACATGATTTCCTCCTTTTCCCACTTTTGCAACTATCTTATCACACTCCGTCAGGTACGGCAATGCAAAACCTGTTTTTCATTTTCCGGCTCATAAACCGGTCTGAAGCTGTATGTCCGCAAAAGCGGCCCCTGCAATTCTTCAACTTCTGATTCTTAAATATTTTCCCGCAGTTCTTCATCTGTACCGACGTCCACCTGCTTTAATTCCCTTCTGAATAACAGATCATACAATACCGGCACGACCAGAAGCGTCATCAGCGTTGCATAGAGCAGTCCTCCGATTACGACGACAGCCATGCCCCTGCTCATCTCCGCAGCCGCATCTGTACTGAATACCATCGTACTCATTGCCAATACGGTTGTCAGGGTCGTCATAAGTATCGGACGCATACGCGTTTTCCCCGTCACTACCAGCGCTTCCCGTTTCTCCATGCCTTCCAGCCTCATCTGATTTGCGTAATCTACGAACACAATACCGTTATTTACAATAACCCCTGCCAGCAGCAGGAATCCCATCATTGCCACCAGTGAGATTTCCTGTCTGGTAATATACAGGCCGAGAAGCCCTCCGGTAAACGCCAGCGGAATGGTGAAAATGACGATAAACGGCGAGAGCAGGCTCTGGAACTGGGCTACCATGATCAGGTAGATAAATGCGATTGCCATCGCAATCATCAGAAATACATCATTCATAGCTTCCATGATTTCCGTACTTTCACCCGCAATCTCAATAGTGCAGCCGTCAGGCGCTTCATATGCATCCAGCTTTTCCTGAAGTTCTCTCGAAAGCAGCGTCGTATTATACCCCTCCTCGGTTTCGGCTGATACCGCAATATACGTTTTCTGGTTTTCCCGCTGAATAGATGCGAAGCCTGAACCCTCGGACATCGTCGCAAATTCACTCAGCTTATGGATTTCCGTCTCCGTCGTTCCGTCCTGATCAGTTTTCTCAATTTCAAATTCATAATCCATCAGGTCAGATACCTCAACCGCATCATTTTCATTCACGATAACCACATCATACTGACGGTCATCCAGAGTGAGCGACGTAGCGGTCGCCTCCGTGGTAAGATTCGCCGAAAGCTCCTGGAAAATCTGTGCCACCGTCAGTCCCTGGGCCATTGCTTTATCCTTATCGATGGTCAGTTCTATTGTCGTATCGCCATCCTCCTGGCCATTTGTCACATTGGTAAATCCCTTTACTTCAGAGACAATTTCCATAACGTCCTCGCTGACATCCAGCAATTCATCGGAATCTTCGCCGTAAATATCTATTTCCAGCCCGCTCGCCAGATAGGAGGACAGATCCATATTCGAGGTTGAAACGCTGTAATCTTCCAGATCCAGGGTCTCACATATTGCTTCCAGCTGTTCCGCCACGGCGCTGTTATCTTTCGCAGTATCTTCATCCAGCAAAATAAACACGCTCAGATCATGGGTGCTGCCGCTGCCGGTCATCATGGAAGACGCAGAACTTCCGCTGCTGCCGGAACCGGAAATCATACCCACATATTCTACCCCGGAAATGTCCTGCATCTGCTCCATTGCCTTATCAGCCTCGGCAAATGTCTCCTCATCCGTCAGTTCCCTGTTTACGGACATCGTAACCGTCATCTGATCCCCGCCCATGGTGGGGAACAGGATCAGCCCCGTATTTACTGCTTTATAAACGGATCCCAGGAGAAGCCCGACAGCTATGGCAATCGGCGCCCATTTTCTCCTCAGGCAGAACCGGAGTACTTTTTCATAGAAATTGAGTACTTTATCCATCAACTTCTGAGGCTTTGGTTTGGAATTGCGAAGCAGTGTAGAACTCATGGCAGGTACAACCGTCAGCGCAATCAACAGGCTCGCCACCAGACTGTAGGCAATCGTGAGCGCCAAATCCACAAACAGCTCTTTCACCAGACCCGACACAAAGATAATCGGCAGGAATACGCAGATTGTCGTAAGTGTGGAAGAGGCGATAGCTCCTGCCACCTGCTTTGCCCCCATAACCGCCGCTTTCGCGGAGGGTATGCCAAGGCCTCGCAGACGATAAATATTTTCAATTACCACGATTGAATTATCTACCAGCATACCAATACCCAGCGCCAGACCGGAAAGGGAAATGAGATTCAGCGTAACTCCGCTGAAATACATCAGCACAATTGCCACCAGCACGCTCATCGGGATGCTGAATGCCACAACAATGGTCGGCTTCACGGAGCGCAGGAAAATTGCCAGGACAATAACCGCCAGGACTGCGCCGGCGAGCAGATTAGTCAACACGCTTTCCACTATCAGGTCTATATATTCTCCCTGGTCCATCAGGCTCGTGATATGTAAGCCCTCGTACTGCTCCTCCAGTTCTTTGATTGCTTCATTGCAGTTATCCGACACATCGGAAGTTCCCGCCGTGCTTACTTTGGACACGGAAAGTACGATACCTTCCCTCCCGTTTACTTTCGCATAGGCATCCCCGGAATTATCAATCCATGTGACGTCAGCCACATCCGAAAGCCGGACGTCCCCGATTCCATCTACATTACAGAGCAATGCATCCGCCAGTTCGTCCACAGAGGAAAATTCATCCCCCACTTTCAGCAGATACTGGTCTTCTCCCTCATATATGTAACCGGCTGGCATAGCAAAATTCTGTGCATAGATCAGACCGGAAAGCGTATCGAGGCTTAAAAGCTGATCCATATTTGCATTTTTCAGCGCCGTATCTCTCCCGTTTTCATAGGATTCCGTCGCCTGTTCAAGCTGTTCTTCGCCGCTCTCTATCGCAGTCTGTCCTGCCGCGATCTGCGCCGCGCCGGAGCCAAATCCCGCCGCTGCCGTTATCTTGCCGGCCTCTAACGCTTCATAATTATCGACTGCCTGCTGTACCTGTTCATTTACCGTATCCACAACTGCCTGGGCAGCGATAATCTCTGTTTCCAGATTTGCCAGCTCCGTATCGATCTGCCCCAGCCTGAGATACGCATTGACAAGCATATCCATCTGTTCCAGCATCTCGTCTGTCACGGTAAATCCCGCCGCCCCTTCCCTGATCTGCTGGATCAGCGCCGCCAGCGCTTCCAGTTTTTCGGGATGCTCCAGGGCATCGTTTACATCCGCCGGATATAAGGAAGCGTCCAGATTATATTCCAGAGCCAACTGCTGCACATAGGCAAAAACCTGATCATTCTCTCCCCCGACCCCGGCATCCTCATATGCCTGCTTCTCCGTCTCCAAAGCGGTTTTCGATGCCTGAAGGCTGGAGAGCTGCGCCTCATAAGCCGCCTGCACCGCCACCGCCTGATCGACCGCTTTACTTGCGGCCGCCAATTCGTCTGCCGTACTCTGCTGTGTATCTGCCAGCTCCCGCTGGGAAGCCTCCAACTGCTGTTTTGCGCTCGCGAGTTCTGATTTCGCATCATCCAGCTCCGCTTTTGCATCATCCAGTTCTTCGTTTACATAAGCCGCCAGTTTATCGTTCAGCTCATCTATTTTTTCCTGATCCAGACGGATTTCCACGGTCTTTTCCACCATACCGGTAGTGTCCACGCTCGCCACGCCATTCTGGCGCTCCATCACCGGAACAACATTCTCATCCACAAATTCCGTCAGTTCATAAATATCCATACCTTCGTAATCCACGCTGGTATACATAACGGGAAGCATATCCGCAGAAATTTCCATGATCATCGGCGTTCCCGTGCCGTCAGGCAGCGATATCAAATCCAACGCGCTGGACAGTTTCACCATCGCGCTGTCCATATTTGTATTCTCTTCAAACTCCAGCATGACCATGCTGTAATTTTCATTGGAGGTACTCGTTACATTCACAACCCCGTTTACTGTCCCGAGACCGGATTCCAATGGTTCTGTCACCGTATTTTCCACTTTATCCGGTGAAGCTCCCGCATAGGTTGTAACGACCACTACATAAGGCAGTGAAAATTCCGGCAGCAGGTCGGTAGTCATTTTCGTAAAACTGACCGCGCCTAAAATAATAAAGATTACCACCGCCACAAAAACGGTAAATGGTTTTTTGACACTAAATTTTGACATTGTTTTCCTTCTTTCCTGTTGTTGTCCGCACTTTTAAGCTATACTCTTCTAAGAATTACTCCACACATCCGCCAGATGGACGATTAATCTCTTCCGGCTTTCTTCATCCTCCAGCTTACTGCATTCCACGCCAAAGACTTTTATCAGAATATGATTCATCAAAACAGAATTTATTGTCAGCGCAGCCATCTCAAAATCCATAACCCGTACTTCTCCCATTTCCATCTTTTTTTGAAGCAGCTTTACCAGCCAGCCAGGGCGGTTCCCCACCAGCTTCATCATCTGCTCCCCGGATACAAATTCGCGTACTTCATTTTCCCTGAAAAGGATTCGGAAAATATCCAGATGGCTCTCGGTTACTTCTATAAAATTGCAATATAATGTCTCCAATACCTGTTCAAGAGGCATTGAAATATATTTTTCCATCATGTTCTCTCTGTCCAGATAATTCAAAATCTGCTTCAGGTTATCCTCCACCACAGCCTGAAATATCTCCTTTTTTCCTCCCGGAAAATAGTGATAGAGCAATCCGTCCGCCAGATTTACGCTGCGGTTGATTGTACGCACGGAAGTCCCCTTATATCCGTTTTCCGCAAACAATTTCTGTGCCGATTCCAGCAATTTCTGTCTGGTGACGGCGGCCTGTTCATGTCTCGTGTTCCCCGAAATTTTTCCTTCCATTGGTTCACCTCATTTCGTTCAACAATCGTTCAACCAAAAATATATCATTGTATACATACAATGTCAACCCAAAAAGTGCAGGCGTCCGCGGCGCGCCTGCACATCTCTGTCATCTTTTTTCATGTAGTTTCAGGGAATCACGATTTTTTACATACTCCCTGATTTTCATATAATGCAATCAGTAAATACGATTTTTATTATAAACAATATTTCCGCTGCCTCCATCCGCACGCGGTCCTCCCGGATACGCCACAGCCTTTGCAATAAGCCCCTGGGTTCCTCTGAAAGCCAGCGGAATCTCCTCCGCCTTTCCTTCCTTAATGATAGACACATTTGCCATCCGGGCAGCCGTTTCTGATGAAACAGTTGACGCTTTTCCGGCAGGTTGCGGGAAATGGCGGGGATCGATCACTTTTTTCCCAGGC
>CAZGMH010000038.1:12001-14786 GCA_964526765.1 uncultured Eubacterium sp. | reverse complement strand
AATTTAGTATATTTATATAAATTTATTTTTTTATTTATTTGGGATTTTGTGATGCCAATGCCATAAAATCGGATTTTTTGTTGTGCATTGCACTAACAATGTATTGCAAAATAGAAATATAGGTAATATAATATAGTAAAGAAAGGAGTTAATATTATGGCAACAACTAATATAACTGTGAGAATGGATGAAAATTTGAAAGCACAATTACAGGAACTTGTTTCTAATCTTGGTATGGATATGACTACTTTTTTTACTATATCAGCAAAACAGGCAGTAAGAGAACAAAAAATACCCTTTGATATTTCTATGAATATTCCTAATGCAGAAACAGTGAGTGCAATAGAAGAAGTAAGGCGGATGAAGCAAAATCCTTCTCTTGGAAAATCTTACACAGATGTTGATGAGATGATGAAGGAGTTGTTGGTATGAAATATGTAATAAAACCAACTACTAAATTTCAAAAAGATTTGAAACGAATACAGAAAAGGGGATATAATATTTCATTACTAACCGATATCATCAGGAAATTGGCAAACGGAGAGCCATTACCTGAAAAGAACCGGGATCATAATTTGAGCGGAGCTTATTCTGGTTGTAGAGAATGTCATATTACTCCTGATTGGCTTCTCGTTTATGAGATTGATAACGGGGCGTTAATTTTATATTTGACAAGAACAGGCAGCCATAGTGATTTATTTTAAAAAAGCTAATAGGCAACAAACACAAAGGGGCTGTCTATTCCTGCCCCTTTCAGTAACTGACGACATATCTTATATCAGTTTTTCGACTTTACACAGACTTTGAAACAGTCCTATAGATGCAATTGGCATTTTCTTAAAATTTCATTATCAAGTCCCACTCTCGCTGCTAAAAGAATACTTTTAGAAAAACCGGGAAATCGTTGATTTTACTCGTGAGAGTGTGCGAAGCGCACTTTTGCTCTTATCTAAAATGAGGACTGTGATGTGTTCCCTGAATCTTGATTCTGCCCTTTACTTAATCTAAATCAATATTATCCAGATGAGCTTTGAGACAACATGAACTCCTGCATGTGTAAGTATGGCATATTGTATCCCATACCGACGATACATTTCTCCAAAGACCGCGCCGAAAGCTCCGTTCAGAAGAAAGCACCGGAATACGGTCAAAGGCGCCAGACTACCGAAAATACTGATTGTGGCAGGCAGATGTCCTGCGGCAAAGAGCAGGGCGGCAATTATATTTGCCGTGATGAATACCCCTTTCGGAATATTTTCTTTCGGTTGTTTTTTGAAAAACAGCTTCCATAGGAGCAGTACCAGCAGCGACATCAGAAAGAGCCGCATCAGAAGTTCCTCAACGACCCCGCCGTACAGGATTGATGCCAAAAAGTCGATAACCGTTATTTTGCTCTCATAAACCGCCGCCACTTCCGGTATGATTCTTCCGAATATCCAGGCATCAAGACTGAACAGCACACCGGTGATGACGGTGACGGCCGCCGTCCGAATCAGTTTTGCCTTTTCAAAACACAGACTTTTCATCAGCCCTGTCTTTTCGGCAAGTATATATCCGGCAAAAGCGGCGATGAAAGCATAAATTCCACTCTGTAATGTCCCCGCTGCAAGATAAAGCTCATAGCTTCCGAGCTGTGACAGGATTTCGTTCTGCATTTCGGACGTATAGGCATTATAGGTATAAATGTCGGTGAAATAGCCTCCAACAAGGGCGATTGGCAGGATGGCGGCGGAAAACAGCAGGGGTTTTTTCAAAGTCGTTTTCATTTCGTCTCACCCTCCTCCCGTGCGGTCTCCACACAGAAACCGTGATGTCTGCAGTTTGTACAGGTAAGTTTACGCGCCGTGGGCGTGTGGCGGGCAAAAAACGCCTCCCTTCTCCCCGGAACAAAGACCTTATGACATGCCGGGCAGATGTAGGCAACACGGCTGAAATAGTACCGTGACACCCAGAGTATATAGATTACGGCTGCGCAGACCCAGATGACAAAGGGCTGCCATATGCCGCTCACAATCCACAGGATAATTGTCACCCACTGAAGAATACTGAACGGCAGACCTGTGGCAAACAGAACCGTATGGAGTTTTTTCATTTTCTTTTTGTTTTTCATGATGTGAACTATGTCCCCGATGGATTCAAGAGAGAATTGTTCTGTTGTTTTCAACGTATGGCGAAATTCGCCCAGTTTATCAAGCTGCTGCTTTCTCTCGTCCAGTTCTGCCTGGAGTATTTTCTCCTGTTCGTCCAGAATCAGCGAGATTACTGCTTCGGGGTGTTCCTCTGCAAATAACTCTCCGATACTGTTGATTGGGAGATTCAGTTCACGCAGGAAGCAGATAAGTTTCATGCGGCGCAGATCGCTCTCCGAATACAGCCGCCTGCCGCCTTCGGAAAACCCGCTCGGAACTAAAATGCCGCGAGTATCGTAATACTGCACTGTCCGAACCGTAACGCCGCAGAGCTTCGCAATCTCTCCTGTTGTGTATTTGGACATAGTCTCCACCTCCTTTCTGGTTCTATCTTACAATATTACGCAGCGTCACAAGCAATACCTTACGCAAGGGAATTTTTCGGTAATTCTGATTTTTTAATCTGCGGCTGTATTCTTTACAAAGTCCGGCAATGGAGAAACGGGCTGTCCGCAGGGTTTTCGACACCCAAATCCTATGAAATTAAAAAGTCCGGATTTCCTGTTTATCAGGTTTCCAGACTTTTTGAACAGCAGGAAATTTCGTTCCCATATCACGAAAAATGGTTCGCAAAATTTACTTCTATATTTGTATTT
>CAZGMH010000038.1:5108-11901 GCA_964526765.1 uncultured Eubacterium sp. | reverse complement strand
TCTTTTAAGGCATAGGCAATATTGATGGCATGGTCGGAGCAGCGCTCAAAATCCGTAACCAGATCGGAGAAAATAACGCCGCTTAACGGGTCGCACTCGGAGTTCATCAAACGTTCCACATGGTTGTTGATCAGTATCTTTTCCAGATCGTCCACTCTGGATTCTAAATCCTCAATATGATCCAGGCCGCTGTAATCCTCGGTGGAAAAGATATCCAGCGATAAGTTGACCGCTTCCATGGTATCGCCTGCCATTTCCTGCAGTTCCGTCAGAGCCGTTTTGGAGAGCGTTGCTTTCCTGCTCTTTAACTGTTCGACATATTCCACAATATTTTCGGCATGGTCAGAGAGACGCTCAATATCAGTGATGGCAATGGTCATCATGGAAAGGCGCCGCATATGTTCTGTGGATAGATTGGTTTCTCTCAGTTCCACCATGGCGTCCGCGATAGAATGATTCAAAATATTGACGGTTTCTTCGCGCTCCCTCACGAGCCCGGCTTTTGAAGTGTCATAATTGAAGAAACATTCCAGGGAACATTGCAGATTGTCCGCCGCGATTCTGCCCATTCGTGTAATTTCGAGCTGGGCCTGATGAAGCGCTACGCCGGCAGGAATCTTGCTGAACTGGTTTACGTACAGCAGGGAGCGGTCCTCCTGTGCCCTTTTCTCCTCCGGCTTGAGGGGGATAATCCTGTAGGACAGCCGGATAATCTGTTTGGTAAAGAACATTTCAATAACCACGGCGATGATTGCAAAGAGCGTATGTGTATTCGCAATCTGGCGCCCGACATCGTTTGGCGACAATCCCCGGATGAAATCCAGAAACATCGGGAATATGTTAATCAGCGCAATCAAAATGCCCGCGCGGATCACATTGAAAATCAGGTTCAGTACAGCGGTACGCTTTCCGTTGCGGTTTGCGGTCAGACCGGCCAGGAGGTTTGGCGTTACGGAACCGATTGCAGCGCCGATGACAAGGTAAACCGCCGCATCATAGCTTAACAATCCCTGCACGGCAAAGGTCTGGAAAATGACCGTTGAGGAAGAGGAACTCTGCAGCAGCGCGGTAAACGCAATACCGAAAACGAGTGCGAGCGCCGGGCTGTTTAACGTTGACAGAAATTCGATAAAGCCCTGGCTTTCAGAGAGCGGGGCGATTGCGGCTTTCATGATCGTGATTCCCTGAAACAGCATACCAAAGCCCAAAATAACAGAACCGATGTGTTTGATCAGGTTCTTTTTTATAAACAGGTACAGCACAGCGCCGATAAACAGGATCAATGGGGTGAAAGTGCTTAAATTAAAAGCCGTAATCTGGGCGGTGATGGTCGTACCGATATTCGCGCCCATGATAACGCCAATAGCCTGCGCCAGGTTCATCATTCCGGAATTTACAAATCCGATAACCATGACGTCAGTGGCAGAAGAACTTTGTACCAGCAATGTCATGCCCAAACCGACCACTATGGCAATAAATTTATTTTTTGTAGCGTGCTCCAATATGGTCTGAAGATTGTCGCCGCATGCATTTTTAAGTCCGGATGACATAACCGTCATACCAAACAAAAACAGGCCGACGCCTCCCAACAGAGAAAATATACCAGCAATAGACATAATCTTATCCTCCGTAATAATTTACATCTCCTCTATTTTAGCAGGAATTTTTCACTTTGTCTTGCTTTTGTAAAGAATTAATAAAATTTAGGTAAAATGCATGTAAAAACACGGAAATACAAAAAGATATTATTCCAATTTTACTATTGATTTTTTTAGGAATATTTTTTAAATTCCTTTAAAAACGAAGAAATGGCAGGATTCGTGTTAGCAGAATTCCACACGAGGACAAGCATGGCGCCTGTTGCCCGGTCATTTTCGGCAAAAGGAATAAATGTCATGGATGGATTTCGCACGGAAATGGCATCTGCGTGTGTGAAGGCGAGCCCCATACCCGCCTCCACCCAAAGCATAGCGGTGTCCAGGTCCGGAGCCATGCGGAGTTTTGGATAAAAACCATATTGCATACAGTAATCAATGGCTCCGTTTGCCGCAAAACGGCTGTCGGAATCAGATATGACGATAAATGTCTGATTCTGAAAGTCCCTGGGATGGAAGACTTTTTTGCCCGCGAGCGGATTTTTCGAGGAAATCAGAATACCGTCTGTTGACCTGGAAATGATTTTGTAGCGAAGGGAGGTAAGTCTGGAAATATCAAAAAACAGTGTGACGGCAAGGTCGAGGGACATGTCAAGCAGGCCGTCGGTGATCCCCCGGAAGGATCTGCGCCTGAGATCCAAAGTATGATTGGGATAGTGGCGGAGATAGGAATAAATGCAGTTCTGCATGGCGCCGTTTAATGTGGTTTCTTCCAGGACACCGAGAGTAAGCTGTCCGTTGTAGCCTTCAAATATCTTTTTTGCATTATCCGTGATGGCCTTATAATTTCCGTACAGCTTGGAAAATTCCTGATAGAGATATTCTCCGCTCGGCGTCAATCTGACATTGCGGTTATTTCTGAAAAAGAGCAGCAGGTTTAACTCGGATTCCATAGCAAAAATCTGCCGGCTGAGGGTGGCCTGGGAAATTTCCAGTTCTGCCGCCGCATTTGTAAAATTTAAGCTTCTTGATACGGCCAGAAAATATTGTATTTGCTGTATGTTCATGATAATCTCCTTTTCCCGGTTTGTTTCAAAGCGTATTTCCCGATTTCTTCAGCAGGATTCAAGACTCGCTCGCGAGTCCTGGCGCGGGATTCGGGTCAGCTTTGCTGGCATAATTCATTTCCGAATCCCTGCGCATTCTCGCGGAGCGTATATCAGAGGGGAGATTGGACTCCCACTGATACAAATTTGTTACTCACCGCCTATAGAGGCGGGAGCCATCTCCCCTCTGATATATGTTACGGGTTTCATACATCCAGTATACTATAAATAAATCAAAAAGTGAAATATTTCATACGGATAATGAAATATTAGGCATAAAAAATCCTGTTATAATGAAAAGAAAAACGGAGGAGAAGACATGTTATCAAAGAGAGAAAATGCGCTGATTGCACTTAAGGGAGAGCAGCCTGAGTATGTGCCGTGCTTTTATGATGCCTGCCAGATTATCCCGTCGGCCGCATCCCTGGAAGCGCCGCCTATGTTCCAGGGACCGGGGTACGACGGATATGGCGTGCATCAGACGCCGACGGAGAGCGCAGGAGGGATGTTTACGCCGACGCCGACTGTAAAACCGGTATTGGAGGATGTCACAGAGTGGAAGTCGGTGGTACGCTTCCCGGATTACAAAAAACTGCCGTGGGAGGCGATTGCGGCGCAGGAAAAAGAAATGCTGCATCTGGACAAGGCGCATTATGTGCAGGATTTATTCTGTCCGAATGGCATTTTTGAACGCCTTCACTTTTTGATGGGATTTGAAAATGCGCTGTGCGCGATTATGGAGGAGCCGGAAGCCGTATATGACCTGGTGGGCGCGATCGCGGATAAAAAGATTGAGTTCATGATGCTGGCGGACCGGTATTATCAGCCGGACTATTTTACATATCTGGATGATTATTCCCACAAGGACGGATTATTTATGTCGCCGGATATTTTCCGGGAAATTTTTAAACCCCATATAGCCAGAATTGTTGAGGCGTGTAAAAAAACAAATATGATTTTCAAGCAGCATTGCTGCGGCAAGATGGAGAGCCTGCTGGATGATTTTCTGGATATCGGGATTACCGCCTTTGACCCGGTCCAGCCTATGAATAACATTCCGGAAATGAAAAAGAAAACGTTGGGAAAAGCGGGAATTATGGGCGGTCTGGATGTCCAGAACGTGGTAGACCGGGACGGTGTGACGGATGAAGAAATCGAAGCTGAGATAAAACGCTGTATCGATACTTACGGAGCCGGCGGAGGATATATGATTTACGGCGCGTCTCTGCATATGTACAACCCGGCGCAGTATGCCCCGGGGGGAAAGCTTTTCGCAGTATGCCGCGCATGTGAAAAATACGGACATATTTATTAACAGGCAGAAACAGGGAATGGAATGGCCGTCCGAAAGACAGTCATTCCATTTCATGTTTATATCATATATTTCGATAAATATTCTGCCAGAAACATCATGTGATTTTTCTGAAGCTCTTTAAATTCTGCGAGCTGTTCCTTTTCCGGCAGTGAATCGTGAAGCGATTCCAGGCGTTTGGAAAGCATATAGGATTTGATAATTCTCTGATCGATTTCTTTCCTGCGGACGCCGTCCCCGGGGGATGTGTGCGCAGTTAATTCTGTCAGTTCCCCGCGGATAGAACGGACCATTTCCATTAAATATTGAATCTGCTTTTTCATGCGGATGGGGAAAATCCACTTATTCGCAATCAGGGCGATGAGGGCGCCTGCCAGCGTATAGATCAGACGTTGTGCCAGGACCAGGGGAACGGCTGCATTGATTGTCTGAAGCGCCAGCGCCGAACAGGTAATGTATGCAACGGTCGCTCCGTATCCGTTCGCCCCATAAATCAGAAAGTTTGCGATTGTCATGATGACGATGCGGGCTCCGAAGCTCTGGAACAGGAAAAACAGCGCCAGGCAGATACAGATGCCGGCAATTGTGCCGAGAACCCTCTGGCGGACCCGCTGCAGCGTATTTTCGGAAAAGGGTATCATCATAAAAAATACGGAGATTACCAGCCAGTAGGCGTTTGGCAGCCCGCTTGCCCATGCAAAAACCAGGCAGGGGGTCAGCGTGATAATCTGCCGGAGGGCGAAACGGAGGCGGAAATTGCGGATATCCGGTTTCCGGATGCGGAAATTAAGCCGGTGATAGTCCGCTTCCGGCTCATAGTTTTCAAATAAGTTCCTGAAATCCGTATATAATTTTTGCGCTTTCTGCATGTTATCATCCTGACGGATGTATGAGGTAAGGTAATTCATGATCTGGAATACCAGGATAAAGCGGCAGTACCAGTTTGTCTTTCCCATGATGCGGATGCTTGCGCGGTTATAGGAATAAATTTCTTCGCTGCACCGCCTGTTGATGTCGCAGAGCTCATGGTGCAGGTATTCAAGGTCTTCTTCCCCGCCGTTTTCACACAGGGCAAGCTGTTTTTGACAATTTTCAAACCCGCCTTTGATCAGTTCGTGCAGAGGATTTTTGCTTCTTTTCCATATCGAGAGTATAAACACAAACAAAAATACAACCGCAAAGGTTGCCAGCAGCGCGGCGATCCGCACTCCCAGGGCCGGGAGCGTGTGCGCCGGGGCAATCTGAAAGAAAATCAGCGCCATTCCGGCAGGAAAATAATTTGTGGGATTGTATTCATCAATTAATATATATGCAATCCAGAAGAGCGCCAGCGCATTGATCAGGATGCACAGGGGCAGGTTCATGACGGCAAAAAATGCCAGCACAGCCATGACGATATAAATTGCAAAATTTTTTATCATACATTCGTAATGATTGCACATGCTTTGATAGCGCAGAAAAGACAGCGTGGCAAACGGCCCTATCATTGTATTCTCCATACCGAAGAAAAGATAAGTCACAAAAAAAATAAGGGTCGCGACGATAGTCGGGGCCAGGGCCTTTTGAAATGTTGCTTTGATTCTCTCTGATAATTTCAAACGTATCACCTCTTAAATTTATATTAGGAAGAATTTGCAGATAAGTCAACTTTTTCTTCATAAAACAGTGACCTATTGAAAAAAATGTGGTACACTAAAGACCGAAAAGACTAAAAATGGAGGTATCCGTATGAGGGTCGGTATAGGATATGACGTGCATAAACTGGCGGAGGGGAGAAAGCTGATATTGGGCGGCGTGGAGGTCGCGCACACCCTGGGGCTTCTGGGACATTCCGATGCGGATGTTCTGCTCCATGCCATCATGGATGCGCTGCTTGGAGCCGCGGCCATCGGGGATATCGGAAAACATTTCCCGGATACGGATGAGCGCTATAAGGGGATATCCAGCTTAAAACTTTTGGCCCATGTGGGTGAATTGCTGGAACAGGAAAATTATGTGATTGAAAATATTGATGCGACAATCATTGCGCAGAAACCGAAGCTTCGTCCCTATATTGAGCAGATGGAGCAAAATATTGCCGAAGTTCTGCACATTGAAAAGAATCAGATTAACGTGAAGGCAACGACGGAAGAACGTCTTGGCTTTACCGGCAGGGAAGAAGGGATTGCTTCCAACGCGATCTGTATGTTATCCACCATTTATGAAAACAGTGTTGCAGTGGGGGACAGCGGAAGCGGCTGCGGCGGCTGTCCGGGCTGCGGACAGGCAGAATAGAACAGAAAACGGGAAAAGTGATTGAGAGATGCAAAAGATCGGGATTGGATATCTGGACGGGAAAGAAAAGGACCTGAGCCGTTCTTTATATGAACTTTGTTTTCAGGAAGATACGAAAAAATTTGTAGATTATTATTATACGGAAAAATGCCGGGATAACCGTGTCGCCGCGTTGTACGCCGATGGAGAGATGGCGGTAATGGTTCATGTAAATCCGTTCCGTATATCTTTATATGGCGGGCGCTCGGATGTGGGTTATATTGTGGCGGTTGCCACCAGACCGGAGTTTCGGCGGCGGGGGCTGATGCGAAAACTGCTTAAACAGGTTTTGGAGGATTGCTGTCAGAGAGGGGAACCGTTTTCGTTTCTGATGCCTGCAAACCCGGCTTATTATGAATCCCTGGGGTATCGGTACTGGAAAAACCAGATTGAATGGAAGCTTGGAAAAGAGAGAGAACAGCTGTACCTTAAGGAGCTTTGCCCTTCTGATTTAAAAGCCGCCCGGC
>CAZGMH010000038.1:1943-5008 GCA_964526765.1 uncultured Eubacterium sp. | reverse complement strand
GAATAGAAAAAGCTGATACGGCAGACGCCGGGGCGCGTCAGCTTGCAGATTTTACAAACAGGATTTTAGAGAAAAATTTTGATTTATTTATACACAGGGACGCCGCTTATTACAGGCGTTTGAAAAAGGAGCAGCGCAGCGAGGACGGCGATGTGGCTGTTATCCGGGAGGAAGACGGTGAAATAGCAGGCGTTTTCTGTTACAGCGGCGAGGATGGCGTGGAAATACGTGAATCGGTTTTTAAAGGGAACATTCAGGAGACGGTTCATCCTGTGATGATGGGGCGGATCGTCCATTTGCAGAAATTTGTGAAAATGCTTCGCTTTGCGGAGCCGTTTACAGAAAAAATTTTACTTACGGATGATATTATTCCGGGAAACAACGGCTGTTTTTGGATTCATATAGATGCGGCGGGCGCAGAAGCGGAAAAAATACAATTTACAGAGGATGCCAGGGCCATGGATATTGCGGAACTGGGCGGGATTCTCTTTGGCAGGATGCGTATATTTATCAATGAGCTGGTTTGACAACGGAGGAATTGACAATGTTAAAATTTGAAGAAATCATCAGTAAATTTCAGATTGAGGGGGAAATTACGGATATAAAGCCGCTGGGACACGGAACAGTGAACCATACATATGAGATTGTCTGCGGCAAAGATCATTATGTGCTGCAGGAGATGAATCATTATGTATTCAAATATCCGACCGAGGTGATGAATAACCTGTTTCTCGTGACGGAGTACCTGAGAAAAGTGATTGAGGGAGAGGGACGCGACCCGGATCTGGAGACGCTGACCTTTATCCGGACCAGGGCCGGCAATCAGCTGCTTCAGACGGAGAATGGAAGTTATTTCCGGCTTTACCGCATGATCTGCTGCGGAGAAGAGATGGAGAAGCCAAAGACGAAAGAAGAAGCTTATGAGGCCGCCAAGGCTGTCGGTACGTTCCACCGCAGAATGCGGGGATTTGACAGCAGCAAACTGGGGGCGACGGTTCCAAAGCTCCACGATATGAAATACATGATGAGCCAGCTCTTAGATGCTGTCCGGGCGGATATCTGTTTTCGGACTTCAGACTGCCAGGAGCAGATACAGTTTGTGCTGGACCGGTCTAAAAAGCTGTACCTCATACAGGAAGCGATGGACTCCGGGCAGATTCCCCGGCGCGTCACCCACAACGACACCCGTTACAGCAATATCCTGGTGGATTGCGACAGCAAAAAAGCAATTTGTATGATAGACCTGGATACGGTTATGTCAGGAGCGTCTATTCTCGATTTCGGCGATGCTGTGCGCGCAGGAGCGGCAACTTTTACGGAGGATGAGAAGTTTGGCAATATCGAACTGGATCTGGATTTGTACCGGGCATATCTGCAGGGATATTGTTATGAGATGGGAAGGGTGCTGACCGCAAAAGAAAAGGAATTGATTGGCTACGCCGTATGGCTGATGGCGCTGGAGAGCGGTATGCATTTTCTGACAGACTATCTTGCCGGGGACAGGATTATGTCTGATTTTTCTGATGAGCGGCAGAATCTGTACCGCGCGGTAAATCAGTTTTTCCTTGTGCTGGACATCGAGGAGAAACGGGAGCAGATGGATGAGATAGCCGCTGCGGTTTTTATGAAGAAATAAAAGGAAGGAAAGATGAGATGAAGCTTTATAATACTTTGACGAGACAAAAAGAAGAATTTGTCCCTCTGCAGGAGGGAAAGGTGAGCATGTATGTGTGCGGGCCGACTGTATACAATTATATCCATATCGGAAACGCCCGCCCGATGATCGTGTTTGATACGGTGCGCCGCTATATGGAACACAGGGGTTATGAAGTAAATTACGTTTCCAACTTTACTGATGTGGATGATAAAATTATCAAAAAGTCCGTGGAGGAGGGGATTCCGGCGGAGGAAGTGGCACAGCGCTATATTGCGGAATGCAAAAAAGACATGGCGGATATGAATGTGAAGCCGGCGACGGCGCATCCCCTGGCTACCGAGGAAATTCCGGGAATGCTGGACATGATCGGCACATTGATCGAAAAGGGGTACGCCTATGCCGCAGAGGACGGCACGGTATATTACCGCACGAGAAAATTTGCAGAATACGGAAAATTATCCCACAAAAATATTGACGACCTGCAGGCAGGGCACCGGGATATCAAAGTGACGGGCGAATTAAAGGAAGATCCGCTGGATTTTGTGCTCTGGAAACCGAAAAAAGACGGCGAGCCGTACTGGGAGTCCCCGTGGTGCAAGGGCCGTCCCGGATGGCACATCGAGTGTTCGGTTATGGCAAAAAAATATCTCGGGGATGAAATTGATATTCATGCGGGCGGTGAGGATCTGATTTTCCCGCACCATGAAAATGAGATTGCCCAGAGCGAGGCGGCAAACGGAAAACAGTTTGCGAAATACTGGCTGCACAATGCATTTTTAAATATCGATAATAAGAAGATGTCAAAATCCCTGGGAAACTTCTTTACGGTGCGTGAAGTCGGAGAAAAATACGATCTCCAGGTCCTTCGTTTCTTTATGCTCTCCGCCCATTACAGGAGCCCGCTGAATTTCAGCGCGGATTTGATGGAAGCGGCAAAGAACGGATTGGAACGCATCGTGACCGCTGCGGAGAATTTAAAGCGGTTGTCCGGGTATGCGGACGGTGAAATGACGGAGGCGGAAAAAGCATTATATGCCAAAAGCGGACAGTATGCGGAAAAATTTGACGCTTCCATGGATGACGATTTCAATACGGCGGATGCAATTTCCGCAATCTTTGAACTTGTAAAATTCTGCAACACAAACGCATCCGGTGAGAACAGCAAAGAATACCTGGATGCCCTCTATGACCGTCTGGCAGAACTTTGCAATGTAATGGGAATTATCATCGAGAAAGAGGCTGAAATACTGGATGAGGAAATAGAAAATCTGATTCAGGAGCGCCAGGCCGCCAGAAAAGCGAAGGATTTTGCAAAGGCGGATGAAATTCGCGGCCGTCTTTCCTCGATGGGAATTATATTGAAAGATACGAGAGAAGGAGTTACATGGAAAAGGGCTTAGATTCACAT
>CAZGMH010000038.1:0-1843 GCA_964526765.1 uncultured Eubacterium sp. | reverse complement strand
ATGATGAGAAAAATGCTCCGCTGCCGGAGGCATTTTCCGAATGCTGTGATGCGAAGCAGGGCACATCGGATATTTTTTGCCTGCTCCGCAGGCGGTTTGGTATGCCGGATGTGGATATCCGAACCTATTCCCCCCTGACCCTGGCATATATCGGAGACGGCATTTATGACCTGGTAATCCGTTCCATTGTGGTCGGACATGGAAATACAAGGGCAAGCCAGCTCCATCAGCATACGAGCCACCTTGTAAAAGCACATTCCCAGTCGGCCATGATGGAGTATATACTTCCGGTTCTTGACGGGGAGGAGGAAGCTGTCTATAAACGCGGGCGCAATGCGAAATCCCCGACGATGGCAAAGAATGCGACGGTGGGAGATTACCGCAGGGCAACCGGATTTGAGGCGTTGATGGGATATCTCTATCTGGCGGACCGGTTTGAACGGATGCTGGACCTGATAGATATTGGCATGAGAGGATTGAGGGCCGAGGAAAAAAAGAGAGGAAATCATGAGATACGAGGAATTGACGATTGAGGGAAGAAATGCCGTTCTGGAGGCATTTCGTTCCGGAAAAACCATTGATAAACTGTTTGTGCTGGACGGCTGTCAGGACGGCCCGGTGAAAACCATTGTCAGGGAAGCAAAGAAGCATGACACTATCGTGCAGTATGTATCGAGGGAACGGTTAGACCAGCTTTCTGAGACGAAAAAGCATCAGGGCGTGCTCGCATTTGCGGCGGCTTATGAATACGCTTCTGTGGAAGAAATTCTGGCAAATGCAGAGGCGAAGGGGGAACCGCCGTTCCTGTTTTTGCTGGATGGAATAGAGGATCCCCACAATCTCGGCGCGATTATCCGTACTGCAAACCTGGCGGGAGCTCACGGCGTTATCATTCCGAAACGCCGGGCGGCAGGATTGACGGCGACGGTGGCAAAAACTTCCGCCGGAGCGCTGAACTATACCCCGGTGGCCAAGGTGACGAATCTGGCTGCCACGATGAAGGAGTTGAAAAAGAAAGGGCTCTGGTTTGTCTGTGCCGATATGGGCGGGGAAATTATGTACCGTCAGAATCTCACCGGGCCAATCGGTCTGGTCATCGGAAATGAGGGGGACGGGGTCAGCAAGCTGGTAAAGGAAACCTGTGATTTTACCGCGTCTGTTCCGATGATGGGGAATATTGATTCCCTGAATGCATCGGTAGCGGCAGGCGTGCTCGCCTATGAGATTGTAAGGCAGAGACTGCATGAATGATGAGAGAATACGAAGATTATACAGATGAACAATTGATTGCAATGTTTCGCGCCGGTGACGATGGGATTATGGATTTTCTCATGGAAAAATATAAGTATCTTGTCCGCAAAAAGGCGAATGCTCTTTTTTTGCTTGGCGGGGACACAGATGATCTGATCCAGGAGGGGATGATAGGACTGTTTAAGGCAGTTCGGGATTACGACGAAGCCCGGAGCGGTTTTTATCATTTTGCGGAGCTTTGCATCAGCCGTCAGATTTATACGGCGATAGAAGCGGCAGCGCGGAAAAAGCATGGTCCCCTGAATTCCTATGTGTCGCTTTCCGGAAGCTCTGAGGATACGGAGCAGTTCCCGTTGGAGGAGAATTTGTCAGTGGGGAACCGTAACCCGGAACAAATACTCATCGACCGGGAAAATGTGGATTTGTTTTTGAAAAGAATTTATGAACATTTGAGCAGGATGGAACGCCAGGTATTAGATTACTATCTGGAGGGGATGAACTACCGGCAAATTGCCGGAAAACTGGATAAGCCGGAAAAGTCCATCGACAATGCCCTGCAGCGCATCAAAGGAAAAGTGCAGAAGTTAATCCA
>CAZGMH010000037.1:0-14916 GCA_964526765.1 uncultured Eubacterium sp. | reverse complement strand
GCGGGGATTGCGGACAGCAGGCGCGCAAAAAGAGATGAGAGAAAACGGGTTAGAAGGAAAATACATTATCAGGGACAATAAAAAATTAAAGTTTGGTTACACGACGGGAAGCTGCGCGGCGGCAGCGGCAAAGGCGGCGGCGTGGATGCTTTTTTCAGGAAAGCCGGTAACGGAGGTTGAATTGCTGACCCCAAAGGGAATCCGCCTTCATCTGGAGGCTTTGGAGGTATGCTGCCAGCCGCAGAAGGCAAGCTGCGCCATTCAAAAGGATGCCGGGGATGACCCGGATGTGACGGACGGGATACTTATTTTTGCCTCGGCAAGAAAATGCGACAGGAGCGAGGCAAAGGCGCTGGCGGATGTCTATGCGAAAGAGGGCGCTATTGGTTATGACGGCAATAAAGCCCTGGTTGGAATCAGCAGGGGCTCCGGTATTGGAAAAGTAACCCTGCCGGGACTGGAACAGCCGGTAGGCGCTCCGGCAATCAACCGGGTCCCGCGGGCTATGATTGCCGGGGAAGTGCAGGCAGTCTGCCGGGAATTTGGATACAACGGCGGGATTGAAATTAAAATCTGGGCTCCCGGAGGAGAAGAAATTGCCAAAAAAACCTTTAATCCCCGCCTTGGAATCAGGGAGGGCATCTCCATATTGGGGACAAGCGGAATCGTGGAGCCGATGAGCGAACAGGCTTTGGTGACAAGTATCGAGCTGGAAATGAGACAAAAATCTGCCGGGAACCGGAAATATCTGCTGGTCACGCCGGGAAATTACGGGACAAATTACTTAAAAGACAATTTTCCCTTTGCGCCGGAAGAAGCAGTAAAATGCAGCAATTATGTGGGACAGACGATAGACCTTGCGGTAAATATGGAGCTTTCGGGACTGTTATTCGTGGCACATATCGGCAAGTTTGTCAAGGTGGCAGGGGGAATCATGAATACGCATTCCAGAGAGGCGGACAGCCGGATGGAAATTCTTGCCTCCTGCGCCCTTCGCGCCGGGGCAGACGCCGAAACCGCCCGGCAGATTCTCGGGGCGGTAACGACAGACGGGGGTCTTCGCATTTTGTACGATTCCGGTGTGTGGGAGGACACATTGGCTGTTTTGACGGATAAAATTGATTTTTATTTGAAGCGCCGTTCCCATGAAAGGCTGGAAACCGGCGTAATCGTATTTTCCAATGTATTCGGGGAATTGGGACGCACAAAAAATGTAGGGGAATTGCTAAAAAAATTAATAGAAGAAAAAGCCGGTTTGCGATAAGATACTGGGAGTGCAGGAAAAAAGGAGAAGAAACTTTATGATATATTTTGTTGGCGCCGGGAGCGGTGCGCCGGATTTGATTACCGTGCGGGGGCAAAACCTGTTAAAGCATGCGGATGTGATTATTTATGCAGGGTCCCTTGTGAATCCGCAGCTTTTGGAAGTACGGAAGAAAGACTGCGTTGTGTTAAACAGTGCGGAAATGACGCTGGAAGAGGTGACAGAGTCGATGCGCCGCGCCGAAGCGGACGGAAAGATGACAGTGCGGCTTCATACGGGCGACCCTTGCGTGTACGGGGCAATCCGTGAGCAGATGGACGTTCTGGATCAACTGGGAATTGCCTATGAGAGCTGTCCCGGAGTGAGCGCATTCTGCGGAGCGGCGTCAGCGCTGAATCTGGAATATACGCTCCCGAATGTTTCCCAGAGCGTCATTATTACAAGAATGGCAGGGCGGACTCCGACGCCGGAAAAAGAAAGCATTGCTTCCTTTGCGGCGCATCAGGCGACGATGGTCGTGTTTTTGAGTACGGGACTTCTGGAACAGTTAAGCGAACAGTTAATCGCGGGCGGTTATGCTTCGGATACCCCGGCAGCGATCGTGTATAAGGCAACCTGGCCGGAGGAGGAAAAATATATCTGTACGGTGGGGACGCTGGCACAGACGGCAAAGGAACATGGCATAACAAAGACGGCTTTGATGATTATCGGAGATGCGGTTACGCACAGTAACTATGACCGTTCAGAGCTATATAACCCGGCATTTACGACGGAATTTCGCAAAGCCTCGAAATAGCATAAAGGAGAGCATGGAAATCCGGCGTTGACCGACGGTACAGATGATTGCGGAGAGACAGGGTAAAGTGGGAAGAATACGAATCATTTCATTTACGGAAAACGGATTGAAATTGTCAAAACAGGCTGCAGCGGTTCTGGAACCGGACAATGAAATCCGGCAGTATACAACAAAAAAAATTCCGGACGCCTCTTATGGGGAGCCGGTTTTTATCACAGACGGCTTAAAAAACTGGTGCAAATCCGTGTTCTACGAGTCGGAGGCGCTTATTTTTATCGGGGCGTGCGGAATTGCGGTGCGCACGATCGCCCCTTTTTTGAAGACAAAGGTCAAAGACCCGGCAGTCCTCGTCATGGATGAGCAGGGAAAAAATGTGATTTCCCTTTTGTCCGGGCATCTGGGCGGCGGAAATGAGCTGACGGAATATCTTGCGAAAAAGCTGGGGGCAAATCCGGTAATCACGACGGCGTCGGACGTGCAGGGACGGCTTGCCATTGACGTGTGGGCGAAAAAGAACGGTCTGGTAATTGCAGATATGAAGCTGGCAAAACAGGCGGCGGCGGATATTGTGGCGGGTAAAAGACTCCCGTTTTACTGCGAGGGCGCCATTGTGGGGGAAATCCCGAAGGAATTCGATTACGTACAGGATGTCAGAGAAGATTCCCAGGGAAAGACGGCAGTCGTTGTTTCCATTTATAATAAGTGGGCTCCAAATGTCCTTCATCTGATTCCCAGGGTGGTCGTTCTCGGAATCGGGTGTAAGCAGGGAAAGTCATTCGGGGAAATTTCGGCGCAGGTGAATCGTGTGCTGGATGAATGTCATATTCCGTCGGAAAGCATCTGTAAAATTGCCTCGATTGACAGGAAGGCCAAAGAGGCGGGGATATGTGCCCTGGCAAAAGAGTGGCGCGTGCCCTTTGTGACCTTTTCGGCGGAGGAACTGCAGTCCGTGTCCGGGACTTTTAAGGCTTCTGAATTTGTAAAAAGCATCACCGGGGCGGACAATGTATGCGAGCGGTCTGCGATGGCGGCGTTCTCACAGAAGGAGCAGGAAAAAGCAGAATTTATAAGCAGAAAACGGGCGGCAGACGGAGTGACGGTTGCGCTGGCCTGCCGGGAATGGAGTGTTTCATTTGAGTAAAATATATGTAGTTGGAATAGGCCCGGGAGAGTATGAGCAGATGACAATTCGGGCGGCAAAGGTATTGGAAAGCTGTGATGTCATCATTGGTTATACGGTTTATGTGGATTTGGTGAGAGAGCATTTTCCGGGAAAAGAGTTTTTGACAACGCCGATGACAAAGGAAGCAGAGCGCTGCAGGCTGGCATTTGAGATGGCTTTGAAGGGAAAAACAACGGCAATGATTTGCAGTGGAGATGCCGGAGTTTACGGTATGAGCGGTCTCATTCTGGAAATCGGACAGAACTATCCCCAGGTGGAGGTGGAGATGGTGCCCGGTGTGACGGCTGCCATCGGAGGGGCTGCTGTGTTGGGCGCGCCGCTGATCCATGATTTTGCGGTAATCAGCCTCAGCGACCTTTTGACGCCCTGGGAAAAGATTGAACAGAGGCTTCTTGCGGCTGCCAGGGCAGATTTCGTTGTCTGCCTTTATAATCCGTCCAGCAGAAAGCGGCATGATTATCTGATGAAAGCCTGCGATCTGATGCTGCGCTATAAGGCGGAAGATACGGTGTGCGGCACGACGGCAAATATCGGACGCGAGGGGGAGCGGATGAAGCTTTGTTCTTTAAGAGAGCTGCGGGATGCAAAGGTTGATATGTTTACGACAGTTTTTGTGGGAAATTCCCAGACTTGTGTGATAGACGGAAAGATGGTAACTCCGAGAGGATATCGTGTATGATGAAGCATGTAGATTTTCTTGTTTTTGGCGGGACAAGTGAGGGACGAAAATTAGCGGAATATCTGAATGAAATGCAGATTCCGGCATGTGTCTGTGTCGCTACCGGATACGGGGAAGAACTGATGGAGGAAATGCCTTATATCAGGGTGTGCTCCGGCAGGATGGAGGCCGGAAAAATGGAGGAATTCATTTTGCAGCTTACGCCTGAAGCGGTTGTGGATGCGACACATCCTTATGCAGCCGCGGCGACGGACAATATCAAAACAGCCTGTGAACGGACGCAGACTACATATCTGCGTCTGCTCCGCGCATCCTCCGATTTAGATAAAATACCGGGACTTGTAACGTTTCCCGATTGTCAGTCAGCGGCAATCTGGCTGAACGGACAGAAGGGAAACATATTCCTGACGACGGGAATGAAGGAGCTTCCGGTTTTTGCCGGGGCGGTGGAAGATCATGGACGGATTTTTGCAAGGGTACTTTTGCAGGAGGCAATCTTTGGGGAGATAAAACGCCTTGGGCTGTCAAAAAAGCAAATGATCTGTATGCAGGGACCTTTTACAAAAGAGCTGAATGCGGCGATGCTGAAACAGGTAAACGCGTCTTTTCTGGTGACAAAAGAATCCGGCGCGGCAGGAGGCTTTATGGAAAAAGTACAGGCAGCGCAGGAGGCGCACGCAGCCTGTGTGGTGATACGCCGTCCTGTGGCTGAGGAAGGATATTCGCTGGAAGAAGTGGAGCGGATTTTAACCGGTCTGCTGCCTGAGAAAAAGAAACCCGTGCGCAAAGTGACCCTTCTCGGCATCGGCATGGGAGATTCGGAGAACATGACCGTGGAGGCATGGAAAGCCTGTGAGCAGGCGGACTGCATCATTGGCGCGAAGCGCATGTTAAAGACTCTGGAACAGTTTCAAAAACCGATGGTCTGCATGTATAAGAGTGAAGAAATTGCGGCATATGTTTCCGAACATACGGAATACAGCCGGTTTGTAATCGGACTTTCCGGGGACGTGGGATTTTACAGCGGGGCAAAACGTCTGACGGAATCCCTTGAGGGGGTGGAGGTTTCCCTGATCTGCGGGATTTCCAGTGTGGTCTATTTTGCGTCGAAGCTGCGGGTTCCGTGGGAGGATATGGTTCTGGCAAGCAGCCACGGGCGCAGGCAGAATGTAATCGGAGCTGTGCAGGCAAATCCAAAGGTATTTACGCTGGCATCCGATGCCCGGAGTATTCGTGAACTGGCAAAAAATCTGGCGGATTACGGACTTTCAGAGATAAAAATGAGTGTGGGGGCGGATTTAAGCTATCCCACGGAAACGATAAAAACAGGCAGGGTGAAAGACTTTCTCGATTACCGGGAGGAGGGCATCTGTGTGGCGCTTCTGGAAAACGGGAAGGCAGATTGTTATGTGGCGGCGCACGGAATACCGGACGAGCAGTTTATCCGGGGAAAAGCGCCGATGACAAAGGAGGAAGTGAGAGAAATTTCTGTTTCCAAGTTAAGGCTGACAAAGGATGCGGTCGTTTATGACGTGGGAGCAGGAACCGGCTCCGTATCCGTGGAATGCGCGCGAATCGCACAGCGGGGATGCGTCTATGCCGTTGAGCAGAAAGGAGACGCTCTGGCCCTGCTGGAAGAAAACAGGAAAAAATTCGGGGTTTCCAATCTTATAGCCGTGCCGGGGAGTGCGCCGGAGGCATTGCGGGAGCTTCCTGTACCAAGCCATGTCTTTATCGGCGGCAGCGGAGGGAAGTTAAAGGATATCATACGCTGTCTGGCTGAGAAAAATTCCGGGATGCGGGTTGTCATCAACTGCATTACCCTGGAAACCGTTTGCGAGACGATGGAGCTTTTGCGGGAGATTAAGCCGGAGGATTTGGATATCTGTTGTGTAAATATTGCGAAATCCAAAGCCCTGGCGGGATATCATATGATGATGGGACAAAACCCGGTGTATATCATTTCGTTTCAGATGGGGGAATCACAATGAAGTTACCGAGAGTGATGCTGGCGGCTCCGGCAAGCGGCAGCGGCAAGACGCTGATTACATGCGGACTTTTGCAGGCATTGGTAAACCGGCAGTTGAATACGGCGTCTTTTAAATGCGGACCGGATTATATCGATCCGATGTTTCACCGGTCTGTGATCGGGACGCCTTCTTACAATCTGGATACCTTTTTTGTGGCTGAGGATATGGCCCGGTATTTATTTGCAAGGAGAGCGCTCGGAGCGGATATTTCTGTGATGGAGGGCGTTATGGGGTATTACGACGGTGTGGCGGGCGTGACAGTCCGGGCGTCAGCCTATGATCTGGCGGATGTCACAGATACCCCGGTGATTCTGGTTGTAAATACCAGGGGGATGAGCCTGTCGGCGGTTCCTTTTATCAAAGGATTTCTGGACTACCGCCCGGACAGTCATATCCGGGGCGTCATTCTGAACCAGACCTCCCCTTCCATGTATCCCGAATTAAAGGGGATGATTGAGCGGGAATTGGGAATTATGGTCTGCGGATATGTGCCGAAAGTACAGGATTGTGTGATTGCCAGCCGGCATCTGGGACTTGTGACGCCAGAGGAAATTGATAATCTCCGGGAACGTTTGCAAAAGCTGGCGCAGATTCTTGAAGAAACGCTGGATATAGACGGAATTTTGAGCCTGTCCCGGAATGCGCCGGATTTATCCGGTGACATGCCGGAAAAGCTGGCAGAATTACTGGATAAAAGAAAAAGTGATAAAAAAGTTCGCATTGGAGTGGCAAGAGACGAGGCGTTTTGCTTTTATTATGAGGACAATCTGGAACTTTTGCGGGAACTTGGGGCCGAAATCATTAATTTTTCCCCGCTGCATGACTGCAAACTGCCGGAAAATTTAAACGGATTGTTGTTTGGCGGCGGGTATCCGGAGCTCTATGCGGCAGGCTTGAGTAAAAATACACGGATGTTATCATCTGTGCGGCGCGCCGCCTCGCAGGGGATTCCTTATCTTGCGGAATGCGGCGGATTTATGTATCTGCATGAAACGATGGAGGATATGGAGGGAAAGCGCTGGCCGATGGCGGGGGTACTTTGCGGCGGCGTCTGCCGCACCGGCAGCCTTGCCCGGTTCGGATATATTACGTTGACCGCCAACAGGCGTCAGATATTTGGCGATGCGGGCTGCCGGATTCGGGGGCATGAGTTCCATTATTTTGACAGCTCCGATAACGGGGATGCCTTTCATGCCCAAAAGCCGCATCGGAAAAGAAGCTGGGACTGCATGGCGGCGTCGGAAAATTTTGCGGCGGGATTTCCCCACTTATATTATTATGCAAATCCGGAATTTGCGGCAAATTTTGTGGATGCGTGCAGGAGGTATTTATGACGCTTCAGGAAACAATCGAACAGATACAGCCGCTGGATGAACAGGCGATGGAGGCATCGGGAAAGCATTGGGACAGTATTGCCAAGCCATTGGGAAGCCTTGGGAAACTGGAACAGGCCGTTATACAGATTGCAGGTATCCAGCGGACGGCGGATATAAAAATTGAAAAAAAAGGTTTGGTTATCATGTGTGCCGACAACGGCGTCGTGGAGGAGAAAGTTACCCAGTCCGGGCAGGAGGTGACGGCTGTCGTTGCAGAGAATTTCCTGGATGGGAAATCCTGCGTGGCGATTATGTGCCGCCAGGCAAAGGCAGGGATTTTTCCTGTGGATATCGGCATGGCAGTGGACACACCCCGCCTGGAAAAACGAAAAATCGCTTATGGAACCAAAAATATGGCAAAAGAACCTGCCATGACGAGGGCGCAGGCAGTGCGTGCGATTGAGGCGGGGATAGCAAAGACCCGCGAGTTAAAAGATGCGGGCTATGAGATTCTGGCTACCGGGGAAATGGGAATCGGAAATACAACTACCAGCAGCGCTATGACGTCCGTGTTCCTGGGGCTGCCTCCCGGCGCTGTGACCGGACGCGGGGCAGGGCTCTCCACCCAGGGGCTGCAGAGGAAAATTGCAGTGATAGAACAGGCGATATCCCTGCATAAGCCGGATGCAAAAGACCCGGTTGACGTACTTTCGAAAGTGGGCGGCCTGGATATTGCCGGACTGACGGGGGTATTTTTGGGCGGAGCCGCTTTCCATATTCCTGTGGTGGCAGACGGATTTATCTCGGCGGTGGCGGCGCTCACCGCAGTGAAAATTGCGCCGGGATGCGCTTCCTATATTCTGGCGTCCCATGTGTCGAAAGAACCTGCGGCAGGGGCGCTGCTTGAAGCTCTGGGAAAAGAAGCATTTTTGACCTGCGGCATGTGTCTTGGAGAGGGAAGCGGAGCGGTTGCGTTATTTCCCCTGCTGGATTTTGCCTCGGCAATTTATCATCAGATGAGCACCTTTGATGAAGTGGAATTTGAAAGATATGTGCCCTTGAAATAGGAGATAAAATGGTTATACTGGTAATTGGCGGAAGCGGCAGCGGAAAATCGGAGTATGCTGAGAGCTGCTGTGTGAGATTACATTCAAAGAAAAAAATATATATTGCCACGATGCAGCCCTGCGATGAAGAAAGTTATGACAGAATCAGAAAACATCGGAATATGCGGGACGGCAGGGGATTTGAGACGATGGAATGTTATACACATTTAGAAGAAGTCGAAGTTCCCGCCGGGTGTACCGTGCTGTTGGAGTGCATGTCAAACCTGGTGGCAAACGAGATGTTTTCCGATGCGGGAAGAAAAGAGAATGCGCCTGCCTTAATTTTGCAGGGGCTTTCCCGGCTGGAACGTCAGGCGGGAGATTTGATTATTGTGACAAACCAGGTGTTTTGCGACGGAATTGTCTATGATGAGGGAACGGACGCCTACCTGCGGGCGCTGGCCAAGGTAAACCGCTGTGCGGCAAAGATGGCGGATGTGGTCTGCGAGGTTATCCACGGGATTCCCGTCTTTGAAAAAGGGAAGGAATGCATGGAAGCGCATGTTTTCGGACATACGGGTGCAGAAGCCCCGCAGAGCGCCGGCAGAAAATAATTTGAGGTGGACACAGATGAAATGGCTGGAAAGTCTGATTGTGGCATTGGCAATGTATTCCAAAATACCCATGCCCCATATCGAGTGGACAAAAGAGAATATGCGTTATGCGCTCTGCTTTTTCCCGCTGTCAGGCGCGGCGGTGGGAGCAGTTGTATGGCTGTGGTATCAGGCATCCATGCTTCTTGCTGTGGGAAACATACTGCGGACAGCCGTATTTGTCCTGATTCCGGTACTGGTCACCGGAGGCATCCATTTGGACGGGCTTTTGGATACTGCGGATGCTTTAAGCTCCTGGCAGACGAAGGAGCGGCGTCTTGAGATATTGAAGGATTCCCATGCGGGAGCCTTTGCGGTGATTGTCTGCTGCGGATATTTTCTGGCAGCCTTTGGCATATGGTCTGAGGCGGACAGGGATTCCGTAGTGATTTTATGCGTTGGATTTATTTTAAGCCGTGCGCTCAGCGGATTCGGAATCAGCGCTTTTCCGTGTGCAAAGAACAGCGGGCTGGCGGCGGCTTTTGCCAACGGAGCGGACCGGAAAACATGCAGATGGATTTTAATTGCAGAAGCCGGCTTCTGCATACTGGGAATGATTTTGTATGACTTAAAGCGCGGCGTGCTGGCATCTGCCGCGGCAGTTCTCGTATGTCTGCTCTGCCGGCGGATGGCTATGAAACAATTTGGCGGCATCACGGGGGATATTCAGGGATTTTTCCTGCAGTCCTGTGAGCTTGTCATGGCATATACTGTGATTTTGGGAGGGAGATTATGATTTTGATTACAGGCGGAGCCTACCAGGGAAAGACCGCTTTTGCAAAAGAAATTTTGTTGGGGAAATACGGAGAGGCGTCGGAATGGGCGATCGCGGACGGAGCGGATGCAGATGAGAAAGATATGAAAACCGCCCGCCTGATTACAAATGTGCATCTGTGGATTGCCCGGCTTTTAAAAGAGGGGAAAGACCCATATGCCGAGGCGGAAAAGCTTATCGGGGAAAACCCGGAGGTGATTCTGGTTGTGAACGAGCTCGGCTGCGGGGTCGTTCCGGTGGACGCCTTTGACCGGAGCTGGCGGGAGGCAACGGGGCGGATCTGCTGTCTGTTTGCGAAGGAATCCAGAGCCGTTTACCGGGTGACCTGCGGAATCGGCACAAAAATCCGTTAGCGGCAGGGAAAGAGGTATGAAATGCTTAATATGTTAGGGGCAGTGATTATCGGGTATGCGGTGGATATGTGCATGGGAGATCCCCACGGCATGTGGCATCCGATCTGCTTTATTGGAAATATGATTGCTTTTTTTGAAAAGGGACTGCGCCGGATATTTCCCGGAACAAAGAGGGGAGAGCTTTTGGCGGGAATTTTCCTTGTGATTTTTACATTGTTCTGTTCTGCGGCAATCCCCTTTGTGATTTTGTATCTCTGTTTTCGGATTCACCGGATACTTGGATTTGCGGTGGAATGTTATATGTGCTATACGATTCTGGCAACAAAATCGTTAAAGACAGAGAGCATGAAGGTATATACGGCGCTGGAAAGCGGCGGCGTAGAAGCAGGGCGCAGGGCCGTGGCGATGATTGTAGGCAGGGATACGGAGAATCTCACAGAAGCCGGGGTGATGAAAGCGGCGGTGGAGACCATTGCGGAGAACACCTCGGACGGAATTTTGGCGCCGATGATTTTTATGGTCATTGGAGGTCCTGTCCTCGGATATTTTTACAAAGCGGTAAATACGATGGATTCTATGGTTGGATATAAAAATGACAGATACCTGTATTTCGGCAGGGCAGCGGCAAAGCTTGATGATGTGATGAATTTCCTGCCCTCCCGGATATCGGCTTATATGATGATTCTGGCAGCGCCTTTAGCCGGACTGGATGCAAAAGAAGCCCGTCGGATTTTTAAAAGAGACCGGAGAAATCACGCAAGCCCGAATTCCGCCCAGACGGAATCGGTGATGGCGGGCGCCCTGCATGTACAGCTCGCCGGGCCTGCATGGTATTTTGGAATAAAACATGAAAAACCGACAATTGGGGATGATACCCGCCCGATTGAGGCAGAGGATATTGTGAGAGCAAACCGTCTGCTCTATATGACCAGTGCGGTAAGCTTGGCAGTATTTAGTATTCTGCGCATATTTTTTGTGTTTTATATAATAAATTGAGAAGTGAGAAGTTTTATGTACAGACATGGTGGAGATATTTATACGAATGAAAATAAGATTGATTACTCTGCAAATATCAATTTTCTCGGGATGCCGGAATCGGTGCAGAGTGCGGCAAAAAGAGCGGTTGACTTTTCCTGTCATTACCCGGATACGGAGTGCCGGGAATTAAAAAAAGCAATCGGCAGGAGGGAGAATGTATCAGCGGAGCATGTTTTCTGCGGAAACGGTGCGGCGGATGTGATTTTTTCACTGGTGCTGGCGAGGATGCCAAAAAATTCACTTCTTCCGGTTCCGTCTTTTTACGAATACCAACAGGCGCTTGCCGGTGTGAGATGCCGGATGGTGACGCATAAGCTGGAGGAAAAAAACGGCTTTCGGCTGACAGAGGACATTCTCTCTGAAATTACACCCGGAACAGATATGTTATTTCTGTGCAATCCGAATAATCCAACCGGTGAGCTTGTGGAGCCGGAGCTGATGGAAAAAATTCTGAAAAAATGTGAGCGCACGGGAACGTTATTTGTGGTGGATGAGTGTTTCAACGATTTTCTGGAACAGCCGGAAAAATATACGATGATGCCCTTTGCGGAGCAGAGCGAGCAGTTGTTCGTGATCAAATCCTTCACAAAAATGTATGCCATGCCGGGGCTGCGCCTTGGCTACGGCGTCTGCTGCAACGGGGCTTTGCTTGATAAAATGAAGCGGGTTTCCCAGCCCTGGAGCGTCTCGGTGCCGGCCCAGGCAGCCGGAGTGGCAGCAGCCGGGGAGACTGCCTTTGCGGAGCGAAGCCGCCGGGAGATTTTGCTGCAAAAGAAAAAAATGCTGGATGCCATGTGGGATATGGGATATCAGACTTATGGCTCGAAGGCGAATTACATCTTTTTTGAGGGAGAACACTATCTGGAAGAACAGATGAAGGAAAAAGGATTTTTAATCCGCGACTGCAGCAATTATCAGGGACTGCATCAGGGATTTTACCGGACAGCGGTGCGCGGCAAAGAAGAAAATGAGGCATTCCTGCAGGCATTGAGAGACATCCATCTTGCGGGGAGATAACGGCTCTGCGGCTTGTCCGGGCTGCCTGAAACCGGCTTGTGATATCGGGAAGGAGAGAAATAGGATGGCGAAGGCGATTATGATACAGGGAACCATGTCAAATGCGGGAAAGAGCCTGCTGGCAGCGGGGCTTTGCAGGATTTTTAAACAGGATGGTTACCGGACGGCTCCCTTTAAATCTCAGAATATGGCGCTCAATTCCTTTATTACGCGGGACGGGCTTGAGATGGGCAGGGCCCAGGTGATGCAGGCGGAGGCCGCGGGAGTGGAACCGTCGGCGCTGATGAATCCGATTTTGTTAAAGCCTACAAATGATACCGGGTCCCAGGTTATTGTAAACGGGGAAGTGCTGGCAAACATGAGCGCCCGGGATTATTTTAAATATAAAAAAGAGCTGATACCGGATATCCGAAAGGCATATGGGACTCTTTCAGAGGAGTTTGATATTATTGTCATCGAGGGAGCCGGTTCACCGGCGGAAATCAATCTGAAGGCGGATGACATCGTCAACATGGGAATGGCAAAGATGGCAAAGGCTCCGGTGCTGCTGGTCGGGGACATTGACAGGGGAGGCGTATTTGCGCAGCTCGTGGGAACGATCATGCTGTTGGAGGAAGAAGAAAAGAATCTGATTAAGGGGCTGATCATCAATAAATTCCGGGGAGATAAGACAATTCTCGATCCGGGGATAAGGATGCTTGAGGAAATCAGCAAAAAGCAGGTGGTCGGCGTAACTCCCTACATGGATATTGATGTGGAGGATGAGGACAGCCTGACAGAACGGATTGCGGCGGACAAAGAAGTAAAGCAGATCGACATCGCGGTGATCCGCCTCCCGCGTATTTCTAATTTTACGGATTTCAATATATTTGAGAGCGTTGACGGAGTATCGGTCCGGTATGTGAAGCAGGCAGAACAGTTAAAAAATCCTGACATGATCATCCTGCCGGGCACAAAAAACACGATGCGGGACCTTCTGTGGATGCGTCAGTCCGGGATGGAAGCGGCTGTTTTGAAGGCAAAGGCCAGGGGATGCGTGATTTTCGGCGTCTGCGGCGGTTATCAGATGCTTGGAACCTCTATCTCGGACCCTGAGGGCGTGGAGGAAGGAGGTTTCATAAAAGGTATGGGGCTTCTTCCAATGAAAACGGTTTTTGCCGGGGAGAAAACACGCACGAGGGCAGAGGGTACCTTCAGGCAGATAGACGGTATTCTGGGCGGTCTGTCTGACATAAGATTTTCCGGGTATGAAATCCACATGGGACAGACGGAGCCGGAAGAAAACTTACCGTCTCTTATCCAGATTGAGGAAGAAGCAGAGGGCGGCTTAAAGCCGGACGGAGCTTTCCGGGATGGGGTATACGGCTCCTATGTCCACGGTATTTTTGACAAAGAAGAAGCGGCGAAGGCAGTGATCTGTTGTCTTGCAAAGGCAAAAGGGATAGATATGTCCCAGGTAAAGACGATGGATTATGCGGCTTATAAGGAAAAACAGTATGATAAAATGGCAGATATTCTGCGGCAGCATTTGGACATGAAGAAAATTTATGAGATATTGGAGGCTGGTGTATGAGAGGCTGTATACACATTTATACCGGAAACGGAAAGGGAAAGACGTCGGCGTCCGTGGGGCTTGCCATCCGAAGCGCCGGGCATGAAAAAAAAGTGCTGTTTGCCCAGTTTTTGAAGGACGGAAGCTCCGGGGAAATCAGAATATTGCAGGCAATTCCGGGAATTACGGTGTTCCCCTGTACCAAAAATTTCGGATTTTCCTTTCTGATGGATCAGGAACAAAAGAAACAGGCAGTCGCATGTTACACGGAATATTTGCAGCAGATTCTCGGAAAAGCGGTGTTCGGGGAATATGATCTGCTGATCCTGGATGAGGCGGTTGCAGCCTACAATCTGAATTTTTTTCATACGGAGAGTCTGCTTGCGTTTCTGAAAAATAAGCCGGAAAAACTGGAAGTAGTTTTAACCGGCAGAAATCCGGCAGATGAGCTGGTGGAGCTTGCAGATTACGTATCTGAAATACAAAAGATCAAACATCCCTTTGATGCGGGGCTTCCCGCGCGGGAAGGGATAGAATGGTAGGAGGAGTATATGAAGCCTGAATTTGAGAATGTCCTGCCCAGGGATATAGAAAAGAGAAGCTTTGAGATTATCACGGAGGAATTAGCAAAAAAAGGTATCTGTCTGAACGAACGGCTGGCGCCGGTCATCAAGCGCGTCATCCATACGACGGCAGATTTTGAATATGTGGATAACCTGGTATTTTCTGAGGATGCGCTTAAACAGGCAGAACAGGCAATCCGGGAGGGAGCCTGTATCGTGACGGATACCCGCATGGCGTGGTCCGGAATCAACAAAAAGATGCTGGAAAAATTTGGAGGGGAAGCCCTCAATTTCATATCGGATGAAGATGTGGCGAGAATGGCAGGGGAACGGGGAACGACCCGTTCCAGCGCCAGCATGGATAAAGCCGCAAAGGTGGAGCGGCCGCTGATTTTTGCGATTGGAAATGCGCCGACGGCGCTGATTCGGCTGTATGAGCTGATTCAGGAACAGGCGGTCCATCCCAGGCTGATCATAGGAGTTCCGGTGGGATTTGTGAATGTTGTCCAGGCAAAGGAACTGATTATGGAGACGGATGTGCCCTATATCGTTGCAAAGGGCAGAAAAGGCGGAAGTAACGTGGCGGCGGCAATTGTAAACGCTATTTTATATCAGATGGGAGATGACTCCCACCTCTATAGGTGGTGAGCG